>JADJPF010000004.1:0-300000 GCA_016713405.1 Blastocatellia bacterium | reverse complement strand
TGCTAACTCTGAGCAAGTAAAAACCGTAACCGTAACTCTTAAATCAAATAACAAAACCTCTTTACCTTCACTTGGACGCGAAGATTTCTTAGTCTCCGAAGATGGAACCAAACAAGAAGTAATTTCCGTTGTTGCTGCAACGGCTGAAAATGCTCCTATTAACTTAGCTATTGTAGTTCAAGATGGTATTTCTCAAGTAAATACTGAATTAGGAACTCTTAAGCAATTCCTAAAGAATTTACCTACGGGTTCTCAAGTAATGATTACTTACTTAAATGGTAGCTTTACCCAAGTCTTACAGCCATTTACTACAGATTTAGAATCAGCTACACAAAAAATACGAGTAGTTAATAGTTTTTCAAATGGCCCTGCTAGCCCTTACTTAAACTTAATTGATGTAATGAAACAGTTTAATGGTAAAGCTCACGGACGTAATCAAATTTTATTAATTTCAAACGGTGTAGATTCATTACTAAATGATTTTTCTCCACCTAATAACTTATACCTAAATCAAGCAATCAAAGCTGCTCAACAAGAAAACATCAGTATTTACTCAATTTTTGCTAATGGAACAAATAGCCGTCGGGTTTTCTTAGGTCAAAACAATCTTAACTATCTTGCTGAAGAAACAGGTGGTTATGCTTTTATAATGGGAACAGGGTTTGTTACTTTTGATGCTCCATTAAAACAGTTTAGAGAAATGTTAGATAATCAATATGTAGTTACTTACAAAAGTACAAATGATGAGAACGGTTTTCGCAGAGTAAAAATTACTACAGATTTTTCTAATATTAAAGTTACTACTCTAAGTGGTTATACAGCTAAAAAGTAAATCTTACAAAATTCGGTCGTGTTGTAAAAAAGTTGGTACTTGGTTTGAGCAGCAATTAAGCAAAAGGCTGCAACTGCATTACCAACTCTACTGAAACACGACCAAATTAAAGTTCTTAAGCGTCGTTGCTATGGCATCTTCAATTTATCTCATCTCTTTCAGCGTATTTTTTAGATTTGCTTGGTTATGATTTCTTTGCTTCTTCTTACTAGATATTGTGGCTTTTGCGCCAATTATCAATGAGCCGGATTATCTCAAGAAGAACTTGCTTTTCGGGCTGGAATACATTCAAGACATTTACAAAAAATCGAAAAAGCTTCTATTAACCCAACTATTTTGAGTCTTTTTAGATTAAGTCAAGCTTTAGAAATTAGTTTAGAAGATTTGGTAAAACTTGTTTACTAACAAAATCAATTTATATCATTCAACAAAGTATCAAAAAAACAACTATTAAGTTTGTTATTAAAATACAGTTGTAGCTTACTAATTCATTCTAAATATTTTTAATTTAAGTCATCAAATTTAAAAACTTCAACAAATTAGAGTTTTCTTTAATGTGGGTATGAATGTGGGTACAAACAAAAACAGCCACTAACAAAGTGGCTGTAATTTGTTGATCTAATTGATGGCCAGGGACGGAATTGAACCGCCGACACGCGGATTTTCAGTCCGCTGCTCTACCAACTGAGCTACCTGGCCGGAAGTTCTGTATACTACTCAGCTAACTAAGCATTGTCAACCTATTTTTGGTAATTTTTTTGATTTTTCAGAAAATTTTTCCCAGAAAAAATTTTTCTGACTTTTATTAGAGAAATCTTGACGCTAACTTAGGCTAAGTGTAACTTTAGCTAGTAACTCAAATTTAATTAACAAAACAAAGTTTTCACCTAGTAGAAATTATGTCTTTAGAATTTGGTGTAGAATTTAGTTGCAGTGTTAGACGACGCTATGGCGAGCAATATCTACGTGAACTAGCTCGTGCAGCTAGCATTAATGCTCGCTTTATTAACGTTTGCATTAGTTCTGACCAAACACCTACTAAGGAAATGGTACGATTTGTCGAACAGTTTAATGAAAAATTGCAAAAAATTGATGAAATTTTACCTATTTGCCAAACTTGTCCAGCTAATCTTAACTTGGATGAAGTCCCAGCTTTTGGAGAAACTATTGGTTGTCTAGGACGTGTTAACTACCCAATAGATGCACATATTGAGCATTTTTTAGCTAATCGTTTTCAGTTGATTATTGACACAGTCTCTATTGAAGAATGGCCTAGGGCTTTACATGTTTTTATGGATAAAGACTCGCCTTTTGATGGAGAGGTTACTAGAAGTCTTAGGCAAGTTGTTACTCCTGATGGACTACGCTTTTTTGCCCTAAGAAATGCCATAAAGCTTTGTCGTCGCGCAGTAAATTTAAGCACAAACAATATTTTTGATCTATTAGCAGGTTTTTCTGCAACTGATCAAGGGATAAGTAGTTACACTAGAGAATTACCAATAATGGCACTTTCTGATTATAACGAACTTTTAGAAATGGTTTTTGACAATAACTTATTTGAAGGCGAAAAAAAGCGATTAATAGAGTTAAGCAACTCTTTTCGTCAATATTTGCGTTATACAGAAGCCGTTAAAAAGGCTGATGAGCTACAAGTAAGAATGTTAATCGATTAAGTAATATTTTGTGTCTTAAAATAAACTTTCAATAAAATCCAAAAAATCCAAAAAAAAATCTAATTGCAGATTAGAAAAATCCATTGTTTTTGTGCTAATCTTTAGGTTTATGTCAACCGAATATGATATTGAGCTATCTCAAGTAACTAAAACCTTTGGCAACACTAATGCTGTAAACAATGTGTCATTGCAAATAAAACAAGGGGAATTTCTGACATTGCTTGGGCCTTCAGGTTGTGGCAAAACTACGTTGCTACGTATGATTGCAGGCTTTGAGCTACCAACATCAGGGAAAATTCTTCTTGCTGGGCAAGAGGTGACTTATTTGCCACCTTATAAACGCAATGTTCACACGGTTTTTCAGCATTATGCTTTATTTCCTCATCGAACTGTTGCGGGAAATATTGCTTTTGGGCTGGAGATAGCACGACTATCAAAATCAGAGATTAAAAATAAAATTGCTAAAGTGTTGGAATTAGTACAATTAAGCGGCTTTGAAGATCGCTATCCACAACAACTTTCAGGCGGACAACAACAACGCATAGCCATTGCTCGCGCTTTAGTTTTACAGCCTAAAGTTTTACTTTTAGATGAGCCTCTTGGCGCACTTGACTTAAAACTACGTAAGGAAATGCAGGTAGAACTAAAAAAACTCCAACAAAGTCTAGGAATTAGCTTTATTTTTGTTACTCATGATCAAGAGGAAGCACTTGTTATGTCTGATCGTATTGCAGTGATGCAGCACGGAAAAATTGAACAACTTGGTAGTGCTAATGAAATCTATGAACGACCACAAACAGAATTTGTAGCTAATTTTATTGGTGTGTCAAATGTGCTAACTGCTCAAGTAATTGAACTTAAAGACAAGCTAGCTACTTTAAATTTTAATGGAAGTAGAATATCTGCTCTTACCAATACCGATTTAGTTTCAAATTCAAAAGTAAAATTTGTAGTACGCCCAGAAAAAATTTCTCTTTCTATAAGCCCAGATAATTCAATTACTTCTGGAAACATTGAGGAGAAAGTTTATTTTGGCTCTACTACACAATGGCGTGTTAAATTAAGTGATAACACCAGCATTATTATTTATGAACAAAACCGTAACTCTAGCAATAGCTATGATATAGGACAAAAGGTTTATCTTAATTGGCACCAGGAAAGTAACGTAATTCTTAAGGATTATTTAGCTGTTTAAGTTCTTAAGGACTATAAATAATGAAAGTTCCTCTAAGCGAAAAAATCACCAACTTTTACCACCAACGAATTAAAGCACAAATAGCTAGTTTGTTGGGGCCGTCGTTAGTTTGGCTAGGGCTATTTTTTGTTTGTCCTTTGATGGTGATGCTATTTTATAGTTTTGCTCGTCGTGGCGAGTATGGCGGCGTAGAGTATATTTTTGGCCTTTGGAATTACCTGCAATCTTTTGACTCACTTTATTTAATTATTTATTGGCGTTCTATTTGGATTGCTGCGCTAACTACAATTATTTGTTTATTTATAAGCTATCCGGTAGCTTACTTTATAGCCTTAAAAGCTAAAAAACAATGGAAAGGTGTTTTGCTAATTTTAGCTGTTGTGCCATTTTGGACAAGTTTTTTAATTCGTACTTATGCTTGGATGATGCTGCTACGTACAGAAGGATTACTTAATACTTTACTAATAAACCTTCATATTATTGATGCTCCTTTGAAAATGCTTTACACAGATTGGGCGGTGTTAATTGGGCTAATTTATGGAGAATTGCCTTTTATGATTTTGCCGCTTTATGCCTCGTTAGAAAAATTGGACACAAAATTACTAGAAGCAGCAATGGATTTAGGAGCAAACCGACTAGCTACTTTTCTAAAAGTCACTGTACCACTTACTAAAGTAGGAATTATTACAGGTATTATTTTAGTCTTTATTCCTTCTCTAGGTGCTTTTGTTACTCCTGATTTGTTAGGAGGTGCAAAGTCAATAATGATTGGTAATTTAATCCAAAATCAATTTGTCCAACGTAATCAACCCTTTGGCGCGTCGCTTTCTTTTTTATTAACTGCGCTAGTGCTAATACTGCTTTGGATAGGGCTTCGTGCAGGTATGAAGGTAGAGGAGAAATAAATTGGCAAAGCGTGCAGAAAATTTATCTCTAAAAATTTTTTCCTCTCTAGTTTATTTATTTCTATATACACCAATCATAATTTTAGTTATTTTCTCTTTTAACCAATCAAAGCTAAATGTTGTGTGGCAAGGCTTTACTTTTAAGTGGTATATGGTCGCTTGGCAAGATTCAGCGGTCATTCAATCTGTAAGAGTAAGTTTATTAGTCGCTTTACTTTCCACTGTTTTTTCTACTGTTCTAGGAACACTTGCAGCACTAGCACTTTCACGCTATCAACTGCGCTTACGCGCACTTTATGACACACTTTTTTATTTACCTGTAATTATTCCAGAAATAGTAATTGGTTTTGCTTCAGTAATATTTTTTGGTCTTATTGGGTTAAAACTTGGTCTATCGTCAATAGTTATCGGACACGTAGCTTTTAGCGTTTCTTATGTTGTGTTTGTTGTACGAGCGCGTATTTCTGGAATGAACCAAACGCTAGAAGAAGCAGCAATGGACTTAGGAGCAAATGAGTTACAAACTTTTTTCCGTGTAACACTTCCCCTGCTAATGCCAGGAATTATTTCTGCGGCCTTGCTGGTTTTTACTATTTCGCTGGATGACTATGTTATTACTAGCTTTGTTGCCGGAAGTAATGCTACTACATTGCCACTACAAATTTATTCAATGGTTAAAACTGGCGTGACTCCTGAAGTAAATGCTATTTCAAGTATTTTGCTAGTAGTTACCATAGTTTTAGTTTATTTATCTCACCAACTACAACAAGAACGCCCTCCACGATCAGCAGTAGCAATACTTGTAGTTGCAGGAAGTTTACTAGGTTTATTTGCTATTGGCGGAGCAACAGTTAGCAACCAAGAGCGTCAACTTAACCTTTATATTTGGTCAAATTATGCTTCTGCTGAGATGTTAAAGGAGTTTGAGCAACGCTATAATGCTAAAGTTCGTGTTGATCTTTATGATTCAAATGAAGCACTGCTAGCCAAACTTCAAACAGGTTTGGTTGATTATGACTTAATAGTCCCTAGTGATTATATGGTCAGCATTTTAATCAAGCAAAACTTATTACAGCCTCTTGATAAAGACAGACTAAGTAATTTAGTTAATTTAGATTCAAGATTTTTATCTTTGCCCTTTGACCCTGAAAATAAATATTCTATTCCTTATACTTGGGGAACAACTGGCATTGGTTATCGAAAAGACAAACTCAATAATGCTGTTATAGATAGCTGGTCAGCACTTTGGGAAGAAAAATATCGAGATCATATTTCAATGCTGGATGATGTGCGCGAGACATTTGGAGTAGGGCTTAAACGACAAGGATTATCATTAAATACAACGGATGCTAGCCAACTAGCCAAAACAGCAAATCTATTAAAACAGCAAAAGCCTTTGGTCAAAGTTTATGATAGCGCGACATTTGCCGAGTTGTTGCTTTCTGGCGATGCTTGGCTAGCACATGGCTATAGCGGTCAACTTGGTAAAGCAATGTCGGAAAATCCTAATATTGGCTATGCAATCCCCAAAGAAGGTGCGACGATTTGGACGGATAATATTTGTATTCCTAAAAACGCCCCTCATCCAGATTTAGCAACGCTGTTTATAAATTTTATTTTAGAGCCTCAAGTATCTGGTGAAAATACTAATATAACTGCTTATTCAACACCTAACAAAGCAGCAAAACAGTTTATTAAGCCAGAAATACTTAATAATCCTGCTCTTTTCCCACCAGATGAAAGCTTAAAAAACTGTGAATTTATTAAAGATGTTGGTTCAGCAATTCAAACCTATGATCGTTACTGGACAGAAATAAAATCTGATTAATCAATAACTCATATGACAAATAATCGTAGTATTGCAATTTTAATTTCTGGGCGTGGCTCAAATATGTTAGCTCTATTTGAAGCTATAAAGACAGGTCGCTTACATGCAAACGTGGCAGTAGTTATTAGCAACCGTGCAGATGCAGCAGGGATAAAATTAGCCCAAGAACAGGGTTATCAGACTTTGGTTATTCCAAGTAAAGGACTAACAAAAGCAGAACATGAAGCCAAATTAATTAGCGAATTGGAAAAATATAATCCTTCATTAATTTGTTTAGCTGGTTATATGAGGCTACTTTCAGCCGAGTTTATACAGAAATTTCCCAGTCAAATCTTAAATATTCATCCATCCTTGCTACCTGCATTTCCTGGGCTAGATGTACAACAGCAAGCTATTGACTATGGGGTAAAATATTCTGGTTGCACAGTTCATTTTGTTGATGAAGGCTGTGATAGTGGCCCAATAATCGCCCAAGCTGTTGTAGAAGTGTTAGACACAGACGACAAAAACACTTTAGCAGCTAGAATTTTAGTCCAAGAACATAGAATTTATGCTGAAGCACTGGAATTTATCCTTAATGGCAATTGGAAGATCCTTGGCCGACGTGTTATAAAAACTTAATCATTTTTATTTTTCCTTTTTTATTTATCTTAGGAGTTGCAATTATGGATAGAACATTTTTTGCGTTAGGTGCAATTTGTGCCTTTATTGCTGTTGCTGCTGGTGCTTTTGGCGCGCATGGCCTAAAGAGTAGAATTTCTGCTGAAATGCTTACGATTTTTGAGGTAGGCGTAAGATATCATATGTATCATGCCTTAGCACTTTTAGCAGTATCTTGGGCATATAGCCGTTGGCCTAGCTCCCTAGTTACTACTGGAGGCTGGCTATTTATCATTGGGATAATTTTATTTTCTGGCAGTCTTTATGCGTTAAGTTTAACAGGCATTCGTATGTTAGGGGCAATCACTCCTTTTGGAGGACTTGCTTTTTTGGCTGGATGGTTTTGTTTATTTTGGGTAGCGTTAAAGAAGTAACCATAGAAAATCCGGCAAATTACTTATTTAGAAGCATTGTAAAGAGTTAGCAGGCAAACTATAATTGCCTTTTTAGCTATATTTTTACCATTACCCCAAAAAAATAGGTAAAGCATTAAAAATAATTGAAATAGGAGAATATATACTATGAGCAATCCATTAGTAGAATTACAAAAACTGGGTCAAAGCATTTGGTATGATAATATCCGCAAAGCACTATTAGTTACTGGTGATTTACAAGCCAAAATTGGTTATGACATGAAGGGCATCACCTCCACCTTACAAGCTAAGATTGGTGGGGATGACCTGCGTGGTGTAACTTCTAACCCAACCATTTTTGAAAAAGCCATTATGGGTAGCACAGATTACAACGAACAGTTGAAAAAACTGATTGCTACAGGCAAAGAAGTTAATGAAATTTACGAAGCATTGGTAATTGATGATATTAGACAAACTGCCGATCTGCTTTATCCTGTCTTTGTTCGCACTAATGAAGTTGATGGTTATGTAAGTTTGGAAGTATCTCCAAAACTTGCACATGATACAGAAGGAACTATTGCTGAAGCAAAACGCTTATTTAAAGAACTTAATCGTAGAAATGTAATGATTAAAGTACCTGCAACAGAAGCCGGTATCCCAGTAATTGAAGAGTTAATTGCTTGTGGTATTAATGTCAATGTAACACTTATTTTTTCTATTAAATCCTATATAGATGTAGCAGAAGCCCATATTAGAGGTTTAGAACGTCGTGCAGCAGAAGGAAACCCTGTTGATGATGTTGCATCAGTGGCTAGTTTCTTTGTTAGCCGTGTTGATACTGCTGTAGATGGTAAGTTAAGAGAACGTATGCGTTTAACTACTGATGAAACAGAAAAAGCTGAACTCTCAGCACTTCAAGGTAAAGCAGCAATTGCAAATGCTAAGCTTGCTTATGCCAAATTTAAAGAAATTTACTATGGTGAGCGATTTGCAGCATTAAGAGAAAAAAATGCTAAAGTACAAAGACCTCTTTGGGCCTCTACTGGTACAAAAGATCCTGTTTATTCAGACGTTTATTATTTAGAAGAATTAATTGGTGCCGATACAGTAAACACTGTACCACCAGCAACTTATAGTGCTTTTCGTGATCATGGTAAAGTTCGAGGTGCTACCCTAGAAGAAGATCATGAAGGTGCAAGAGTAATTTTTGAGAAATTAGAAGCATTTGGTATCAGTTTGGCCGAAGTAACACAGTGCTGCTTTATCAGGAATATTTGACCGCTTTACTGCTTCTTTAGGTTCAAATGCTGAACGAGTAAGAGAAAGATTAAAGACAGCAGAAAAAGAAAAATGGGTTGAACGAATTTGGAAGAAAGATGCTAGCCTTTGGAAATCTGAAGCCGAACATCAAGCAATTATCAAAAATGCTTTAGGTTGGCTTACTGTTGCAGCTAAAGTACATGAACATAGTCAAGAATTAGCTGATTTTGCTGGAAATATTCGTCGTGCTGGCTTTAAGCACTTAATGCTTCTTGGAATGGGTGGTTCTAGTCTTTGTGTTGAAGTATTTAGACAAAGTTTTGGTAAAGTAGAAGGTTCACCTACAGTTTTAGTCCTTGATAGCACTGATCCATTAGCTGTCAAAGCTTTAGAGGATCAAGTTAATGTAGCAGAAACTTTATTTGTTGTTTCTAGCAAATCTGGTAGCACTACTGAACCAAACGCATTTTTCCAATATTTCTATGACAAAGTAAAAGCTGTAAAAGGTTCCCGTGCTGGTGAAAACTTTGTTGCTGTAACTGACCCAGGTACAAGTATGGAACAAAGAGCTAAAGACCATGATTTCCGTAGAATTTTCTTAAACCCTGCTGATATTGGTGGTCGTTACTCTGCACTTTCTTATTTTGGAATGGTTCCTGCTGCTGTACAAGGTTTTGATTTCCAAACCCTTTTAGATCGGGCTGATCGCATTGCGCATGCTTGTGATAGCTGTGTACCAGTAGCAGAAAATCCAGGTGCTTACCTTGGTGCAATAATGGGTGAAATGGCTAAAGCTGGACGCGATAAGCTAACTTTAGTAACTACTCCTGAACTAGCTTCTTTAGGTCTTTGGATTGAGCAATTAATTGCTGAAAGCACTGGGAAAGATGGACGAGGAATTTTACCTGTAGCTGGTGAAGCATTAGGTAGCCCTTCTTCTTATGGTGACGATCGCCTTTTTGTTGCATTAAGCATTGGTGGTTCAATTAGTGCTGATGTTGATGCAAAATTAAAAGCTTTAGAAGATAATGGACATCCAGTAGTCCGCCATATCCTACACGATAAATTAGACTTAGGCGAACAATTTTTCTTATGGGAATTTGGAACTGCTTTTGCTGGCGCAGTTCTAGCAATTAATTCTTTTGACCAACCTAATGTTCAAGAAAGTAAAGATAATACCAAAGCTTTACTAGCTGAATATGCTCAAAATGGTAAATTACCAGAACAAACCGTTGCTGCTAGCGATGGTGGTTTAACAGTTTACTGTGATGATGAAACTAAAGCTCGTTTAAGTGCTAATGGTTCTACAGTAGCTGACATAGTTTCTGCACATTTACATCAAGCAAAAGCTGGTGATTACTGTGCATTACTAGCTTATATTAATGAAACTCCTGAACATGATAATCTGCTTCAAGAATTACGCACCCATTTACGCGATGGCTTAAAGGTAGCAACTACAGTTGGTTATGGCCCAAGATTCCTTCACTCCACAGGCCAATTACATAAGGGTGGAAGTGATGCAGGAATGTTTATGCAAATTACCGCAGATGATGAAACCGATATGCCTGTTCCAGATGAAAGCTATACTTTTGCAGTTCTAAAAGCTGCTCAAGCTCTAGGTGATTTCCAATCCCTTTCATCTCGAAATCGTCGTGCAATTCGCGTTCATTTAGGTAAAGATCGTCAAGCTGGATTAGATAAATTACTTAAAATCGTTCGTCAAGCCGTTCCATTAAAACGAAGTGCTGACGCTTAATTTTTAGCACTTGCCAAAGTTATCAAAAGGCTGCTCATTAGGGCAGCCTTTTACATTTGTAGCTTAAAAAATTTTTTGATTTTAGACTTTAGAATCTGCCAAAATTCCCAGAAATTTAACTATTAACTTAAAATTTGGGTTGGATTTAATAAGTTCTCTTAGAACCTTATAAAGCCATTGTGCATCTAACGGGCAACTTTTCTAATATATAAATATAAAGAAGATTTGTTGGGAGCAAGAAATGGAAATTACTAAAAATTTTATTAAAGCATTTTTTTTATCAATTCTATTAACTCAACTTGCCGTTGCCAAAGATTGGCCGCGTTTTCGTGGTGATGTGGCTTTAAGTGGACGTACTGAAACCAGAGTTGCGGCTAACAATATACCAACAAATTTTTTAGAGTCCCAATTAGGTAGTAGCCAGATACAACCCTTGGTTGCTGATTTAGATAATGACACTTTGCCAGAAGTAATCTCATTGCAACAAGGCCGGCTTGTTGCCGCAAGTCAAGATGGGACGATTTTAATTAATAAATTTTTTGCTGTCACTGAAGTAGTATCTGTAACAAATTTAGACAATGATAGTTCTGCCTCAGAAATTATTGCACTAGATACACTTCAAAGAAATTTATTAATAATAAACGCTGATGGTAATTTACGTTGGCAGTTTCAATTTCCAGAATTTGCCACTTTAGCCAGCATTTATATAAAGGTTGCTGATGTTTCTGTAGATTTTCCTGGCAAAGAATTAGTTATTTTCCCTGACCACACTAAAACACAATTAGACGCTAATGGTTACTTTTTTCTAGCGAGGGATTTTATATAGCAAGCCTGTAGTTTCCATCTTTTTGGTGGACAACTTAATTTTCCACAAATTGCAATTAGCGATATTGATAATGATGGAACGACAAGAAATTGTTGTTGTAGGCCGCCTAGACTTATGGTTTTTGCTGGTAACGGCCAATTAAAACAACAATTAGATTTTCGTGAAGGAGATCCTGAAGGGCGACATTATGGACTGCTAAGCTTAGCTGATGTTAATGGTGATAATACTTTAGAAGCAGTAATAATTGCTGATGATATTCCAGCTTTGGCCGATAATAATAAAGCTTCTGCAATCACTGTTTTACAACTTCCCTTTGTTAAACGTTTATGGGGAACAACCTTTCCCCTGCCTCAAGTATTACGCGCCCAATTAAAGCAGTGCAAGATCTGGATAAAGATGGACGCAATGAAATAGTTGTCAATGTTTGGGATGGAGCAACACAAGAAACCCGAATTTATCGTGGTGATGGAGATCAAATTAATTTAGGTCAACCAATGCTACTAGCCTCAATTCCTAGTGCTTATGTTTGGGATTTAGCCGACTTAAATAATGATGGGACAGCAGAATTTTTAGCTAGCATTGAGTCGGTTTCTAATCCAACTTTAACATTAAATTCAGCATTAAAACTCTATCGTCCAAGCGTAGTTGGCAAATAGCTATAAGTTTATTGCTTCTGGTAAGTCTATTACTGCTAGCTATTTGCTAAATCGCCCTAATATGGCAGGTGATGAATTTATTAACATTGGTAGTTCTGATCAATCTCGAAGTAAAGCTTTAATTTTAGCTACTCCTCTACCACGTTTTCTTACTTATTCAAATAATGGGATTGGTAGCATTAACTTCCAAGAAAGATTTCTTGTAATGGAAGATGATGTTTTACAGAAAAAAATTAAAAGTCAAAACAGATTTAGATATTCCTCGTCCTAGTATTATCAGAGCAATTTTAAGTACTGCCTTAAATAATGAAAATTTTTAATTAACCTAGAATCATCAGGCCAACTTACAGGAGATTTATCTATTTATCAACGTAGCCGCAACCGTCTGCGTATAGTTGGTAGCCTGTCCGGTTGGATCTTGCCTTTAGCACCCAAGTAAGAGTAGCAAACCTGGATGAAGATCGCTCAAATGAAATTTTAGTTCGTTCTTCTGGTGGAAGAATTTTAGTTTTATCTTTAGATGAACAAAATAATAGTCTAATTCCTATTACATCCTTTGCAGGAACTACAGCCCCAAATTATTCAAGCCTTAGATGGAAACAATAAAAGCCGTCCGCAAATTATTAGCAACCGTTAATGATAATGGAAGGTTAAGACTTGTTGTTTATGACACAAAAGGCACAATAGCAGCAAGAAATTTCCAAGTTGTAGAACGTTTTGGAACTACTTTTTCTGATATCTCAGCAAATACAGAAATTACAATTACAACAGGCTGGTTTTCTGGAATGCCTAATAGAGTAGATATTTTTCTTGCTAGTCCAAGAGGCCGTAGCATTATGCTTTCTGGCGTAAATGGCAACATTGTTTGGACACGTTCAGATGTTTTTACTTTTGGTAATCATGTTTCTGTAAGAGATTTTAACCAAGATGGAAAAGACGATATTCACATTGTTTCTAATAGTTTATATCGTATTCTTAATGGTGGTTTAGGCAATGAATTAGTTGGCCCAATTAATGTTGCAAGTTTTGGTGGGGACTTTAACTCTACACCCATTTTATCAGGCAGTGGTGAAGTCTTGCTTGTTGGCCCGGCAACAGTAGTAAAAATAACTGATCAAGGAAAACTACTTTGGAATTTCTCTAAAACAATTGATGGCAAACCTTCACAACGCCAAGCAAGTAATTTATTAATGGGACTAGCTAAAGTTAGCGGGAAAGGAACCTTTGACATAATTGGTGGTAATTACGGAGAAAATGACTCATTTTATACTTATGACTATTTTACGGGCTTATTAAAACTTAAAACACCTTATCAACCTATTACAGACATTGTTTCAATTGACCTGATCTTAACGGCCAAGATGAATTTGTTTTGGTACTGCTAATGGTCAAGTTGTAGCCATAAATTCACAAGATGCAACATTAGTTTGGTCAATCCAACTAGATTCTTTCCCTAGCGAACCCAATTATTGCCGTAGTTGGAGAATCACGAAAACTAATGTTACTTTTGCCCCTGTAATGGGACATTGCGCCTTTATCAAATAGGGGTTAATTAATTCATCCTGTTTAAAACAAAAAATATAACCTTGAAATTTACATCTTATTTCTATTGGAGGAGATTCCCAACCTATTCATAATTTATCTAATTTAATGACCCAACTGATGGCAATAATTAGCACTTTTACTAAAGATAATCAGGTAAAAGAAGCAAGATTAGTTGAGCAGGCTGTAAATTTAGAGAAAGAAATAAATGATAAAAAATGATGAAGAAATGAGCTAAACAGTTATATAGATTTAAAGATAAATAAAACACTTTATAATTTTTGGCTAAATACTAGTTTTATTGTTCCACTTTGTATAACTCTAGCATTGATGCCGCGCAGGTGAAGCTATTTTCCTATAGTGGAATTAACCCATTTAAGAGCATCTGGGCCAAAGCGTTTGGAAAATTTAAGCACAACCTGTGTGAGGCTGATTTGTTACTTCAATTATAGCTGAACCTAAAGCTAATTTGGTGCCTGCTGGAAGGCTTTCTCGCTTAAATCTAGGTCAATAACTAATTGATCTCCCGCCAGTTTCAATATTCCTTTGCTGTGCTGTTATACTTTAAGCGGCCATAAGATGTGATTTCGCATCAGATTCAGGTAATGGAAATGCTAATAAATGATGTTCTGAGCTAAGTTTTTGAAAGGTTTGAAAACGCAAAGTAAGCAAAGAGTCAAGTTTGGATTTATGAAGAGTATGAGTAGAAGAAAGACAGCAGAGAATAGAGTGTTTAAACAAATCAAAAGTAGGATAATATTTGGAGTAGAGACATTGTTGCTTTACAAATTTCCACAAACGCTCAATCAAATTTAAGTTAGGAGAATAAGAGGGTAAAAATAAAAGTTCAATGCCCAAAAAAGCAGCAAAAGATTCAACAGCCCTACAACGTTGGTAACGGGCATTATCCAAGACAACAGTAATAGGAATAGACAAGTTTAAGTTAGCGAGTTTCCAAAGTAACTCACATACGCTTGAGGCAGTAATGTAAGTATCATTAGTAACACTGACAAACTCATGAGTAATAGCATTGATTGCACCTAATACATTAAAGCGTTGGCGGCCTGATGGAGAAGGGATGAAAATTCTAGTAAAACACCAAACATATCCTAAAAATGCTCCTAATACAAAATGGGCTGCATCTACAAAGAACACTGCTCTACTTCCTTCTTTTGCTTCTTCTAAACGGGGCATTAACTCTTTTTTTTAAAGGCATCTTGAATCTCAGGGTCAGCTTTTGATGGCATTACTCCTACTTTTCTACATTTCATTCCTATTTTTTTTAAGAACACTCTGACTTGTGTTGGTGAACGTTTAATTCCTGTTAATTCTTCTATCTTCATCGATGCTTGACTTATTGAGGTTGGTGGACTTTTTCTCAATTCTTGTTCTATTGTTTCTTTATAATTTATTAATTCACTTTCTGGTTTATTAAATTTTACTTCTTTGAGTTTTTCTATTCCTCCTTCTTCATATTCTTTTAGATATTTTGTTACTGTATTTACATGTATTCCTGATAGTTGTGCTATTTTCTGATGCGTTTCCCCTTGACTTTTCAACCAGATTACTTCCATTTTTTGCTGCACTCTTGGATGTGGGTGATGAAATCTTTCATAATGTATTTTTTCTTTTTCTTCCTCAGTAAACTCTGGATTTATCATTTTTTGGCCTTTGCTTATGTTTTTTTATAGCATAGCCTTTTTTACTTTAATTCTAAATCACTGTTTACGCCCTTTCAAAGTATAGTTCAATAACACGAGCATTCATAATATTAAGCCGTATGTCAGTGAGATGATCCGTCTTTTAGTTCGAGAACTACCACGAGTCTTCCAGTTATCTCCAATTAAACCGTTATTTATGTCTAGCTCACCTGTCTCTTAAAACTTCTAATATCAATTTCTACTTGGGAACAATTAATTTTAATACGCCTTCATTTTTAGGTGATTTTTAAATTGATTCTAATCCATTATCATGATCTTCTATGGTTAAATAATTTGTTTCCATCATATTATCTATTATCTTTTTTATATTTTCTTGATTAGTTTCAATAACATTTTCTTTGAGAAAAACTATATTGTCTTCCTTTATCTTTAATGATAATTTTTGTATTTGGTTTTGCTCCTCTATATTGCCAAAAATTAGCCTCTTTAAATTTTTTATCATTTGCAATCTGATGAAAAATCTGTAAGTTTTTGTTAAATATTTCAGTACTTTTCTTTAACTGCTCTATCTGCTGAGGCGTTGGAGGAATTGAAAAATTCATTTGTGGTAACTTTACACTAATTTCTTTCATTCCTTGCATTCCAGTTATACCATTAATGATTATTTCGCCATCCGTATCATCAACAGCTTTAGCAACTCCTCAGGAACAATATATAGTGCAAGAATCTTTTGCCTCTGTTTCTTTACGAAGAATTTTAGTCTTTGCTATTTTCTTAACCAATTCTACTGTATTCATTAATGTATTTAGAGTCAAAATATCTTTCTTGTAAAGTTCTTTCAAAGTATCAGGCTGTTTTTCTGAGTAAGTAGTAGTTAAAAAGTTACTTTCAAATTTGGTTAGCACCTCCTAGCCAAATTTTTTTTCTTCATTTTCTGGCAACTTACTGAGTTCTTTTTTTAATATACTTATTTTTTTATTAATTTCTTTTGCTAACTCTCTATTGTCTTTGCTTAACTCATTTTATTTCTATTAAATCATCTATATTTGTAACTTCCCCATCAAGCACAAGGACATTTTTTAAGTATGCTTCTGGTGGTAACTTGAGATGGAGGTGGCAGAGGTGTTACAGGTTCAGTAATAACATTTTGATTTACTATTAAACCTCTTGCTGGATCTGGTTTTATGTACTAAAAGCGGCTATTACACCAACATTTAACCTAATCGCAATTGCTAATCCTGCTAAAACAGCAAATTTTTTCTTTGCTTTAATCTCAGCTAAATTAAGGTTTTGTCTGTTTTCTAAAACCAACATATTTTGTGTGGCAGTCAAAGCTGCAACAGGCTGAGTAATTAGATTTTCCTTTGCTCCACAGTTGTAACATTTGCTGCTTTTGTTGGTGGTAAAGTTGTTTGAGCGACTGTTAAAATGTGGTGGTTGCTGTGTTTTATTTTTGGTAATATTTCTGGCAACGTGTCAGCAGTTTCTTCCAAAACATTGCGAGGACGAGTAGCCAAGCTAATAAGAGTTTTATCATCTTTTTCAACTAAAGTCAATGCAACACTAAGTTTTGGATCAACAACACTTTGTAAAGCTGCACGCATTTCAGCAGCAGAACTAAACCGACTAGCTACATCTTTTTGTAAGGCTCTTATTATTATTTGGGCTAGTTCTGTAGGAACATAACCAGGTAAAGAATCTGGATTTCGATGACCTATTGCCCCAATTAACGCCATTATATCGATGTGGAAAAAGGCAATCGTCCAGAAATCATTTGATAAAGAATTACTCCTGCTGACCAAAGATCAGATTCTACAGTGCGTTCACCACTAAAAACTTCAGGTGCCATATAGGCAGGCGTTCCAGCAATTCCAACACTTTGCATACTGCTTTTTAAGACTCTAGCTAGCCCAAAGTCAGCAAGTCTTGGAGTATCACCATGAAGTAAAATATTTGCTGGTTTTAAGTCTCGATGAACAACTTTCCTTTGCTATGTAAATGTTCTAGCCCGCTTAAAATCGCCATTGTCATAGCTATTGCAGATTCCATAGAAGGAGCTATACCGTTGTTTTTCTTAAGCCAAGTATCTAGCGAACCATCTGGAGCATATTCACTAACGATAACTAACTGATCATCATACTTATCAGCCTCAATAATAGGTAAGATATTTGGATGGCTCCTAAGTTTAGACCATAGCTGGGATTCTTTAGCAATAGCAGCTAAATCTGGCTCATCATCTAAGGCTAGTTTAATAGCTACTTGGGTAGTAGCAAAAGCACTGCGACGTTCTGCAAGCCAAACTAATCCAAAAGCTCCTCTCCCAAGCTGACGTACTAAGGTATAGGGCCCTATTTGTTCTCCTATGTGCGGCATAGCTCAAACCTCTATTTACTACTTATCTATTATCTAACTGTTATTTAATGGAGATTAGCAAAGTTTTGCGCTTCTAGTTTAACGCCATAGAAGATGATCCGTTTAAAATTCTTTCCAAAAACTCTGGATTTTTCCCAGGAATTTTTATTATAGTATTATTATAGTATTTCTACTCTTGGATTAATACATCTTTGGCATCAAAGCGGGCCAGTAGGCTACAATTTCTTCAACTTTAGGCCGACCACCTGCAAAACCTGTTACAGTAGGTGGCGGTTAAAACTAGTGGTGCAAGCTCTTTGTAAAACGCTCAATGGCCGCTTTATTAGAGCCTCTAACCCCTATGAAGCTGAACTTCGGCTATTTCGTTGCTTGGCTCACCAGAAAGTTGTAAGCCGTGACAAGCATCTACGCCAACAAATTCTGTTAATGTCTCGTCAAATTTTAGCCCTAAAGCTTCTAGTCTAGCGCGTAGGATGCGATCAGCCGCTTTTGCTTTTTTGTAAGCATCCGGCCAAGCATAAACTAGCGACCCTACAGCCTTGTAGCCAGATTGATAGCTGATTGAAACTTTATAAAGCTCTGTTGCTGGATAGCCCTTAATTCCATAAAACTTAACGCGATCATCTCCTAAATCCTCTAAATGAATGGTGGTAAAATCAGCTACACAATCAGGAGTAATATAGCTTACTGGATCGCCCATTTCATAAACAAGTTGTTCTTTAACAATGGCTGGCGTGATGCGTCCGCCTGTGTTTGGATGTTTTGTAATTAAAAAGGTGCCGTCTTCACTAGCTTCAATAATTGGATAGCCAATATTTGCAAGATCTGGAATTGTTTCCCAATCAACTTGGCAATTTCCGCCTGTTGCTTGCGCTCCACATTCAATTGAATGGCCTGCAATTGTGCCTGCTGCTAGTTTATCCCAATCATCTTCGGCCCAGCCAAACTCATAAATCATTGGTGCTAAAGTTAAGCCCGTGTCAGTACATCGGCCTGTTATTATTATTTGCGCACCTTGTTTTAAGGCATCAACTACAGGCCAAGCACCAAAGTAAACATTAGCACTTTGAATTTCTGGTCGCACTGTGGAAAGCGGTTCGTCAGTCTCCATATTGCGTAGCTCAACATTACTAGCTAAAAGTTCATCTAGCTTATCCATAATGTCATCGCCTGCAACAATACCTATTTTTACCTTATCACCTAAACCTAGCTTATTTGCTACTGCTGCAACTGCTTCAGCACAACCACGCGGATTAACTCCACCTGCATTAGCAATTACTTTGATATTTCGCTCCAGGCATTGAGGTAAAATTCTTTCCATTAATGGCACAAAGTCGCGGGCATATCCCATTTTTGGATCTCTAGTTCGTTGTTTTTGCATTATTGACATAGTAATTTCTGCTAAATAATCTAGCACTAAGTAATCAATATGTCCGCCTTCAACTTGACGTACAGGAGCTTCTAAAGAATCGCCCCAAAATCCTTGTCCATTAGCAATGCGAATTGTTTTCATAGATATTTACCTTAGTCTTATGAATAGTTTGTAGCCTAGGGAAT
Organism: Blastocatellia bacterium; assembly: GCA_016713405.1. NCBI lineage: Bacteria > Pseudomonadati > Acidobacteriota > Blastocatellia > Blastocatellia bacterium. The sequence goes on along the minus strand of JADJPF010000004.1, from coordinate 280,923 downwards.
AAATCTTAATTTATTCCCTAGAAATAAAAATTTATTTTCCGGTAAAAACAGCTTTACGCTTTTCTAAGAAAGCTTTTACGCCTTCTTCTTTGTCTGCACTAGAAAAACATAGAGCAAAAAAGATCATTTCTTGGTCTAAGCCTTCGCGTAAATTCATACGAGAAGCATTTTTTACAGCTTCTTTACCCATTTGTAAGGCTACTGGGCTTTTTTCTGCAATTTTACGAGCCATTTTCATTGTAAATTCTTCTAGTTCAGCCTGTGGAACAACATGATTTACTAGGCCAATAGCTTTAGCTTCGTTAGCGTCTATCATATCACCAGTTAAAATCATTTCCATTGCTTTACCTTCGCCTACTAACCGGGTTAAGCGTTGTGTACCACCACCACCAGGAATAATGCCTAAATTAATTTCCGGCTGTCCAAATTTTGCATTATCAGATGCAATTCTAATATCACAACTTAAAGCAGCTTCACAACCACCGCCTAAGCAAAAGCCATTAATCATAGCAATTACAGGTTTAGGAAATTCTGAGAAAGAATCAAACATACGTGTTGCACGCATTACAGCACGTTGATCAAGTGCAGTGCGACCTTCAAACTCACTAATATCAGCACCAGCAATAAAAGCTTTGTCACCAGTACCAGTAAAGACGATGACTCGGACATCTGCATTTTTTCCAAGTTCTGCTAGAGCAGACAAGATTTCTTCACGAGTAGGGATGTTTAGAGCATTAAGTTTTTTAGGACGGTTAACGCGAATAATCCCGATTTGGTCTTGAATTTCTAAAATAATATTTTCGTACATTAAAACTTCTCCATAAAATCAAATTTGTAAATTATTTATTTAACTACCATTTATAAAAGCCTTCTCCAGACTTTTTTACCTAATTTTCCTTCAGCGACTTTTTGACGTAAAATTTCAGGAGCGCGAAAAACTTCACTTCCTAAAGTAGAATGCAAATAATCAGCAATACTTAAGCGAATATCTAACCCAACTAAATCTGTAAGTTTTAGTGGCCCCATTGGGTGGTTATAGCCAAGTTCCATAGCTTTATCAATATCTGCGGCAGTAGCAACGCCTTGTTCAAGCATTCGCATAGCTTCAAGTCCTAGGGTAATACCTAAGCGACTAGAAGCAAAACCAGGACTATCTTTTACTAAAATTGGTTCTTTACCTAGACGACGGCTAATTTCTAAAACTGTGTCAATGGTTTCCTTAGAAGTTTCTTCTGTATGAACAACTTCCAAAAGTTTCATAATATGAACTGGGTTAAAAAAGTGCATTCCTAGCACTAGTTGAGGGCGTTTTGTCGCAGCAGCAATGTCTTTTACGCTTAAAGAAGATGTATTGGTAGCTAGAATTGTTTTAGGGCTAGAAAGCTCATCTAGTTGGGAAAAAATACTTCTTTTTAGGTCTAAAGATTCTGGAACAGCTTCAATTACTAGGTTTGAAGGTTTTGCAGCTATAGCTAAATCTGTTGTAATGGTTAATTTAGCTATAGCTTGATCTCTGGCTTCAGCCGTAACTTTTCCTTTTTCTACACCTTTATCTAGGTTGTTTTTAATGCTAGCAAAGCCGCGTGTAACAAATTCATCTTTAATGTCATATAAAAACACTTGATAGCCAGCCATTGCAGCTACTTGGGCAATTCCATGTCCCATTGTGCCGGCACCTAATACACTAATAACTTCAATCATAACTTTTTCCTTAATCAATTAACTTAATCAAATTTACAAGAATAAAGTGCCTCTATAAAAGGATCACAAGCTCTTGCTGTTTTCATTGTGCGAATTGCGGTTTCTAGGTCATAACCAAGGTAGCGGTAAAGATAACCTATTGCTACCGTAGGCGAACGGTTAACCCCTGCGGTACAATGAAGATAAATTATGTGACCTAGACGAGCAAATTCATCAACAATTGCTGTAGATTCTGGTAACTTATCCCTTAAATCTTCAAGTTCAAAATCTCTAATAGGATAGCGTTTTGCTTCAATATTACAACGTAAATAATATTGCTCTATTTTAGGCCAATCAACTCGATACCATTCAAAATCATCATCTGTTTGTAGATTGACTACAGCACTAACGCGGGCCTCACGAATTAAGCGATCAACATCATCAAAAGTTTTTGGGACAGTCCCAACATAGAGATTAGGCAAAATTCTATTAAAATTTATTGCCATAAATAGTAATCCTTACTTAAATTGCGGTTCGCGTCGTTCAAGAAATGCTTTAATTCCCTCTTTAGCATCTTCTGAGCTAAAACATTCTTTTTGCGCAGCAGTTTCATAATTAAGCATTGAGTCTAAATTTTGCTCAATACCTTGATAGATTGCGCGTTTTGCCAGTGCTAAAGCTTTTTGAGGTCGAGCCACTAATTTTTCTAATAGTGCAACAGTGGTTGTTTTTAGTTCTGCGTCTGCTACAACTTGATTAACTAAGCCAATTTGGTAAGCAGTTTGAGCATTAATTACATCGCCTGTAAAAATCATTTCACAAGCGCGGGCTGTGCCAATTAAGCGAGGTAAGAAAAACGTGCCGCCCCAATCAGGATGGAGTCCTATTTTAATAAAAGCTTGGCTAAAACGTGCCGACTCGCCTGCAATACGAATATCACTTGCAAGCGCAAGGTTTAAGCCTGCCCCAGCAGCAACTCCATTGATCATTGCTACCACTGGCTTTTCTAAACTTTGTACTTTGGTAACAATTTGACGACCACTAGAGAGAAGTTTTTCAAAACTAGCTACATCATCATTTTCCTGCAAGCTAGCCATATAATTTATATCCCCACCAGCACAAAAACCTTTTCCTGCTCCCGTTATACAAACGGCTCTTACTTGTGGATCTTGCTCTGCATCAGTTAAAGCAGCCAAAATTTCCTCGCGTGCCGTTCCAACCAAAGCATTTAGCTTGTCAGGACGATTTAAGGTAAGCCAGGCGACTTTGTTTTCTTTTACTAAAGTGATGTTTTCCATTAATTTAACTAGTTATTTGCCTTGAAAATTTGCTTTGCGCTTTTCTACATAGGCAGATAAGCCTTCTTTAGAGTCTTCGCTAGTAAATAAACGTTGTTGGAGTTCTCTTTCAAGTGATAAGCCTTCGGTAAAGCTCATTTCCAAGCCTGATTGAGCAGCACGTTTAATTAATCCTACGGCTTTGCTAGCTCGATTAGGAGGTGTAAATTGTGCAGCATAAGCTAAAGCTTTTTCAGAAAAGTTTTCACTGTCCCAAACTTCATTAACTAGGCCAAAGCTTAAAGCCTCGTCAAAATCCATTGTTCGGCCTGTTGCCATTAGTTCAATAGCTTTAGATTTACCAACTAGGCGGGCTAAACGTTGTGTTCCTCCTGTGCCAGGTAAAACTCCTAAATTAACTTCTGGGAGTCCAATTTTACCGCCTCCACGTCGGGCAACTCTAATATCTGCTGCTAGCGCAACTTCTAACCCTCCCCCAACACAATGCCCATTTAAGGCAGCAATTACTAGTTTTGGGGTTTGTTCAAGTCGGTTTAAGGTTTCATTAGCATGTAAGCAAAAATAATACTTAAATTCCGGTGTAACTTCCGTTAGCATACGGATATTTGCACCAGCACAGAAAAATTTTTCTCCCGCGCCTCTTAGCAAAATTACATGGACATTTTCATCCATTCTAGCTTGCAAAATTGCGCTATCTAACTGCTGCATCATTTCATAACTATAAGTATTTGCAGGAGGATCATTAAGTTGAATAATTGCAACACCTTTATCAACACAATATTCAATCAGTCGGGCTTGTTCAGACTTGTTTTCTGACATAAATTCTCCAGCTAAAAAAATGTAAATATTAGGAAAATATAAGAAATGCCTAGCCTATATTAGCCAAATATCATTGTCAACCGCCTTGAGCAAGATCTAAACTAACCATTTACTTGAATTTAGCCGTTAGAAAAACTTACAAAAACCTAAAGGATAACTGGCACAATTATGTTAAAACTTTTCAATACCCTCTCACGTCAGCAAGAAGAATTTCAGCCCCAAGAAAATAATTTAGTAAAAATGTATAACTGTGGCCCAACAGTCTATGACTTTGCTCACATAGGCAATTTTCGCACTTTTCTTTTTGTTGATGTTTTGCGGCGTTATTTGAAATATAAAGGTTATCAGCTTTTACATGTAATGAATATTACTGATATTGATGATAAAACAATTAAACGTGCTAATGAGCGAGGACTTTCACTACAAGAACATACTAAAGAATTTACTAGTAAATTTTTAGAAGACTTTGACACTTTAGCGGCTGAACGACCAGAAAAAATTGTTGTTGCAACACAACATATTGACGACATGATAGAGTTAATTAAACACTTGGATAAAAACGGGTTAACTTATGTTAGTGAAGGGTCAGTTTATTATCGCATTTCTGCATTTGATAGTTATGGAAGGCTTTCAGGTGCAAAACTTTCAGGAAATATTGCTGGAAAACGTGTCAATGTAGATGAATATGACAAAGAAGATGCACGAGATTTTGTACTTTGGAAGTCGGCTAAGGCGGATGAACCTAGCTGGCCTACTCCTTATGGTGAAGGTCGTCCGGGCTGGCATTTAGAATGCTCTGCAATGTCAATGCGTTATTTAGGGGAAAGTTTTGACTTACATTGTGGAGGTGTAGATTTAATCTTTCCTCATCATGAAAATGAAATTGCCCAAAGTGAAGGTGCAACGGGCAAGCCGTTTGTTAAATATTGGGTACACTCAGAGCATTTAATGGTTGATGGACAGAAAATGTCTAAGCGTGAAAACCGCTTTTTACTGTAAGAGATTTAATTGAACAAGGTTTTGAGCCTTTAGCTATTCGTTACTCGCTTATTTCTGTTTCCTACCGTAAACAACTTAATTTTACTTTAGAAGGTTTAAAAGGCGATGAAATCCGAGTTAAAAAACTTCAGGATTTTCAACGTAGGCTTCATAAAACCAATTGTTTGCCTGGTTCATCTTCAGAAGTTAGTTATGCAATAAAAAAAGCTCGTCAAGAATTTGAAGCAGCAATGGACGACGATCTTAACACTTCTTCAGCACTAGCCGCTGTAGCAATTTTTGAGAGTGAAATAAATAAGGCTATTGCCTCAGAAAGCTTGCTAGCAGATGATAAACAAGCGGCTTTAGACTTTATTAAAGGTGTTGAGCAAGTTTTAGGAATTTTTGGAGAATATAAAGAAGAAATCTTAGATAGCGATATTCAACAGCTAATTGAGGAGCGTTTAAGCGCGAGAAAAAATAAAAACTTTGCCCGTGCTGATGAAATTCGTAAATATTTAGCTGAAAAAGGAATAATCCTACAAGATACAAAAGATGGTACAGATTGGCGACGTAGCTAATAACAGCTAACTTAGTCAATACTTTGGAGTTATCCTAAAATGCAACATTTTAATATAAAAACACATCTTGGAGTTAAGTTTATTGAATGCAGCCCTTTAACTAAAGCAGGGTTTATAGCTGGTTTTAGCACTCGTGTTGGTGGAGTTAGCCCACTACCAGAAAACGCGCTAAATTTAGCTCATTTTGCTGCTGATACTCAAGAAAATGTAAAAGAAAACCGAAAGCGTTTTTTATCTACCATAAAATTAAATGTAAATACAGATCAGCATTATGAAATCGTTACAGCTAAACAAGTTCACTCGGCTGATAGCAATTTAGTAACAAGTTTATCAAAAGCTCAGCAAACCCCTATGACTTGTGACGCGCTACTTACTAATGAAAAAAATATTTTGTTAGGAATACAAACTGCTGATTGTCTACCTGTACTGGTAGCAGACCCTAAAAACCAAGCAATAGTTGGTATTCATGCAGGTTGGCGAGGAACTTTAGCAAGAATTGTAGAAAAAAGCGTTGAACAACTAGTAAAAAACTTTGGTAGTAACCCTAGTGATTGTCTAGCTGCAACTGGCCCAGCAATTGGACAATGTTGTTTTGAAGTTGGGCCAGAAGTTAAAGAAGCTTTTGAAACAGAGTTTTCTTGCTATGGAAGTAAATTATTTAATAACCATCAACCTAATGGCAAATCACACATGGACTTACGCCTAGCCAACCAAGAACAGTTGCTTAATTGTGGCATTAAGTCAGACAATATCTTTATTTGGAATGATTGCACCCTTTGCCGAATGGATCTTTATTTTTCTTATCGTGGTGAAATTTCAAGGGGTGCTGTAGGTCGGTTGCTTTCAGTGATTGGATTAGCTTAAAATCACCACTTTTTGATAACAACTAAAAATATTTTGGGTGGTTAAATTTATGAACGTAGCAGACATAAAACAAGAAGCTCTTCGTGTGATAGAAGCTATCCTAGCTAACTTCCACCAAGAAAACCCAACTTTAACATTAACAGGGTTAGCTTGTGAAATTGACCCAGGTGCAGCATCGCTATATATATCTTTGTGTGACTCAACCCAAAATAACCAAGATCAAATAAGCAAATGGCCTCATTCATTGGATGAACAACAAGTTAAGGGCCTTCGTCCACCTGCTTGGTTTGACCAATACCATATTTTATTATCACGTCATTATAAAGATCATGAAATTAGCTATGAACCCATCAAAGCCGCATTAGCAATTATTCTTGATGGTATTGCTCAAAGCATTGCAGAACTAGAAAAAACTGGTCAACTGGCTAGAATTGGTTTTGCTAAAAACTCTATTTTATCTGTCTGGACAGAAGATGATGCCGATGATAATGTAGGTAAAACGAGGGTAGCAAAACACTTACATCATACTGCATAGGTCAATAAATTTTATAAACCCTTTTCTTACATCTCTTTTAATCAACAACATTTTTAACTCATTTGGGCCTAGATTTTGTCTAGGTCTAAGTAGGTTGCTGAATAACTGCTATCTGACATAAAATAGCCTTCCTTCCTAAATCTATGGTAAACAAGAGGAGATCATTTAATGAGCCGAATAGAAAAAGTGTTAGCCCGTGAAATCTTAGATTCTCGTGGAAACCCTACTGTAGAAGCAGAAGTAGAGTTGGATACTGGTTCTCATGGCCGTGCTGCCGTCCCTAGTGGTGCTTCAACAGGTGAAAATGAAGCTATTGAATTAAGAGATGGTGATAAGTCACGTTACTTAGGTAAAGGTGTAAGAAAAGCCGTTGACAATGTTAATAATAAAATTGCCCAAGCCCTTTATGACCATGATGTCTTTGATCAAGCTGGCATTGATCAAGTTATGCTTGATTTAGATGGCACAAACAATAAAGCAAACCTAGGTGCTAACGCGCTTTTAGCTGTATCTTTGGCTGCTGCTCGTGCTGCTGCGGCTGAACTAGCAATTCCGCTATACCGTTATTTAGGTGGCCCTGGTGCAAGAACCTTGCCTGTACCAATGATGAATATTCTTAATGGTGGCGCACACGCAGATAACAATGTTGATTTTCAAGAGTTTATGGTTTTACCTGTAGGAGCAAGTAGCTTTTCTGAAGCTCTACGTTGGGGAACAGAAGTTTTTCATGCTCTAAAATCAAGCTTAAAGAAACGTGGCTATGTAACTAGTGTTGGGGATGAAGGCGGTTTTGCTCCTAGTCTAAAATCTAACCTTGAAGCAGTAGAAGTTATACTTGAAGCTATCAACGCAGCAGGCTTAAAGGCCGGTGAACAAATGGCTTTAGGCTTAGATGTTGCCTCTAGTGAATTTTATAATGATGGTAAATATGTTTTCAAAAAATCAGATAAATCTGAGCGTTCTCCTAGCGAAATGGTAGAGTTTTACGCCGATTGGGTTCGTCAATACCCTATTATTTCTATTGAAGATGGAATGGCTGAAGGTGATTGGGATGGCTGGTCACTACTTACCAAAGAATTAGGCAAGAAAATCCAGCTTGTTGGCGATGACCTTTTTGTAACTAATACTGAATACTTACAACGTGGTATTGCATCTAGTGTTGCTAATTCAATCTTAGTTAAAGTTAACCAAATAGGTACTTTAACAGAAACTTTGGACACAGTAGAACTAGCTAAGGTAAATAATTACACAACGATTATTTCTCATCGTTCTGGCGAAACAGAAGACACTTTTATTGCTGACTTGGCGGTAGCACTTAACACAGGTCAAATTAAAACAGGATCTGCTAGTAGAACTGACAGAGTAGCTAAATATAATCAACTACTCAGAATTGAAGAAGAGCTAGGAAAATCAGCTAAGTATTTAGGCCATAAAGCCTTTTATAATTTAGCTAAGTAATTTCAGTTAGTTAAAAAGGAGAATAAAATTTATTCTCCTTTTTAGGTTTTAAAGATATTTTTTTGATATGAACATACTTGATATTGGTTGTGGTAAGCATAAAACCCCTGGTGCCATTGGGCTAGATTGTAACCCTAAAACAGACGCAGATGTAATTCATAACTTAGATATTTTCCCTTATCCTTTTAAGGATAATGAATTTGACGTAATAGTTGGTAATCAAGTAATTGAACATGTCCAAGATGTTTTGGCTGTGATGCGTGAACTTTACAGAATTGCTAAACCAGGAGCAATTATTAAGCTAGATACTCCTCATTATACAGATGTTAGCTCATTTCGTGACCCTACACATAAACATCACTTTACTTGTGAATCATTTATGTATTTTACTGAAAAACGCCCAGAATTTGAATTTTATAGCGATATAACAATGCGTAATCGTAAAATTTACGTTAGTTTGCTAAAACTGTGGCGTTTCCTAGGCATAGAGTTTTTAGTTAATTGTGGCAATCGCTACCCTGCATTAAGATTTATAAGACGTTTTTGGGAGTCTTATTTGTGTTATCTTATTCGGGGTAAAAACCTTTATTTTGAATTTGAAGTAATCAAATAATTATTTAAGGGGTAATATGAGACCTGTTGCACTAATTATTTTAGATGGTTGGGGTTATGAGACTCGCACAGAAGGCAATGCTATTTATTTAGCAAAAAAACCTTACTGGGATCATATGTGGGAAACTTATGCACATTCTTTAATTATCCCATATGGACAAAGGGTTGGACTACCAGTTGGACAAATGGGAAATAGCGAGGTAGGACATCTAAATATGGGTGCAGGGCGAATTATTCGCATGGACATTTCCCGAATTGACCATGCAATAGAAACAGGGGAACTTTTTACTAACCCTGTTTTAGTTGAAGCCATAGAACATGCTCATAAAACAGGTGGAGCATTACATTTTATGGGCTTAATGTCGGATGGCGGAGTCCATAGCCTACAAACACATTTATATGAGCTTATAAAAATGGCAAAAGATCATATCCTAAGTAAAGTTTTTATTCATGCTTTTACTGATGGTCGAGATACTGCCCCAGATAGTGCAGCAAGATATATTGCAGAGTTACTTAGTAAATTAGATGAAATAGGCGTTGGAAAACTAGCTTCTATTTGTGGTCGATATTATGCAATGGATCGTGATAAGCGTTGGGAGAGAGTTGAGCAAGCTTATAAAATGATGGTCAATGGCGAAGGAAAGCACGCTCAAGACCCAATTAAAGCAGTTGAAGAATCTTATCAAGAACACATTACAGACGAATTTATTAAGCCTATTGTTATAACTCAAGAAAATGGCTCTCCTGTGGCTAAAATTCAAGATGGTGATAGCGTAATATTTTTTAATTTCCGAGCAGACCGGGCCCGTGAAATTACACGCGCACTAACACAAGCAGAATTTAGCGATTTTGAGCGAGGCGCGGCCCCTAAAATACATTATGTTTGTATGACTCAATATGATGCTACTTTCCCACTGCCAATAGCCTTTGCTCCTCAAACCGTGCATAACATATTAGCTGAAATATTTGCTGCAAATAATTTGCGTAATTTGCGAATTGCTGAGACAGAAAAATATGCTCATGTGACATTTTTCTTTAATGGTGGAGTGGAACAAACTTTTCCTAGTGAAAGGCGAATATTAGTTCCCTCTCCAAAAGTCTCAACCTATGACTTAAAACCTGAAATGAGCGCGTTAGCTGTTACTGACGCACTTTGTCATGAAATTATGCATGGTGGAGCAGATGTTTTTATTGTTAATTTTGCTAATGCTGATATGGTAGGTCATACTGGTATACTGGATGCAGCTATTAAAGCAGTTGAAACACTAGATAAATGTTTAGAGCGCATAATTGGAGCATTACTTAAAGTCGGTGGACGGGCGATTATTACAGCAGATCACGGTAATGCAGAAAAAATGATAGATTATGATACAGGTCAACCCTACACTGCACACACAATTACTAATGCAGTCCCCCTAATATATGTTGACCCAGGTTTTCACGGTAAATTAAGAGAAAATGGAGCATTGGAAGACATTGCTCCTACATTACTAGGAATGTTAGGTATCGTTCAGCCTGCTGATATGACAGGACGCGACCTACGTTCATTAAATAAAGAGGTATAGTTTTTTATGAAAGTTGGTATTGTTGGGTTTGCTGGTTCAGGTAAAACCACTGTTTTTAATACATTAACTGGGTTAAAAGCTGAAGTTGGCGGTTATGGTGGCAAAGATAAAGCTAATATTGGAATTATTAAAGTTCCTGATGTAAGAATTGAAGAGCTAGCAAAAATTTATAAACCTAAGAAAAAAGTTTTTGCAGAAATGAACTTTGTTGATGTAGCTGGCCCACAGGGTGAAGCAGCTAAATCTGGCTTAGACACAAAACTAGTGGCAGAAATGCGCGAAGCAGATGCTTTAGTGCATGTAGTTCGTGGCTTTGAAAATCCTTTAATAGAACAACCTGCTGATTTGCTAAGAGACATTAAAAATTTTGATATAGAGCTAATTTTGGCTGACTTAATTCCTTTAGAAAACCGTTTAGCAAAAATGAAAAAGGAAAAAGCTAATCCAAGGGAAAAAGAAATTATTGAACAATGCAAGGCGGCTCTTGATGAAGAAAAACCCCTGCGTTCACTAGATTTTTCTGCTGAAGAATGGCAAATGCTAGCAGGTTTTAGATTTTTAAGCCAAAAGCCTGTAATGTTGTTAATAAATTTATCTGAAGACCAAATTGGTCAAGCAATTCCCTTAGAAGTTGAACAATATGCTAAAGATAATGGCTATAAACTAATTACTATGTGTGGTAGAGCAGAAATGGATATAGCCGAACTGCCTATTGAAGAACAAGGTGAATTCCTAAAGGATTTAGGGATTTCTGAACCTGCCCGCGATCGTTTTATCCGTAGTGCTTATGAACTTTTAGACCTAATTAGTTTTTTAACCTCAGGTGAAGATGAATGCCGCGCCTGGACAATTAGACGTGGAACTAATGCCCAACGTGCCGCAGGAAAAATTCACTCAGATATTGAGCGTGGTTTTATTCGTGCTGAAGTCGTTGCTTACCTAGACTTTATTGCTTTAGGTAGCGAAGCAAAATGTCGCGAAACAGGCAAATTACGCCTAGAAGGAAAAGAATATATAGTTCATGACGGCGATATTATTAATTTTAGATTTAATGTTTAATTTCTAAGCTTTTTCTAACCTTATGCAAATAAATATCCGTGATGCAACAATTAAAGATATTAATTCAATTATTGTTATCACGGAAATCTACTATAAAGAAGATAACTATCCTTTTTCTAGCGAAAAGTCGGCTAAAAACTTGTCTTTATTAATCAATAACCCTACTTGGGGCAAGGTTTGGGTGATTGAAGAAAAACAAACTATTCAGGGCTATTTTATTGTTACACTTAGCTTTAGCCTTGAATATGGCGGCAGAGACGCATTTTTAGACGAGATTTATTTTTTGCCTGCTACTAGGGGAAAAGGTGTTGGAAAAACTTGTGTTGAACTTGCTATAGAATGGTGTAAAAGCCAAGATGTCAAAGCTATCCATTTAGAAGTCGAGCAAAAAAGAGTTGCAGCAATAAAGCTTTATAAAAAAATGGGCTTTACTCTTCATGACCGCTTGTTAATGACTCGGTATATTTAACAGAGTATACCAATAGTTAAACCCTTAAGTATAATAGCAAAATGTTCCCAAAAGGCCCAACGGGTGCGCATAATATTTTAATGTTAAGAAAAAACTCTGTAGTTAATTAGTTTTTTTAAGTTTTGCTAGTTCTTCTTTTACTACTTGGGTGTAAGGATTATCTGCTGAATTTTCCTTAAGAAAATTCTCTAGCTGAACAACTGCATCTGTTGATCGAGAGCTACGTTTATAAATTTCTGCAAGGTAAAGTCTAGATAGTGGAATTTTTTGGGCTGCATTAGTTACAACGGTTTCAAACTCCATTTGTGCCTGCATCAAATCCTTCAATTGAAAGGCACAAACACCTAATTGAAAATGTGCTAATGGATTACGAAAATCTGCTTCTATAGACTTATTTAAGTATTCTTTAGCCTCAGCAAATTTCTTCTTTTCTGCTAAAACAATTCCCATATTCAAATTTGTTAAAGCTAAATTAGGTTGTAGTCTTAGGGCTGCTTCTAATTGTTGTGTTGCCTCATCATATCGAGCAAGCTGCATATATTCTACTGCCAAATTATTAATTGCATCAATATACGTAGGGTAATATCTAATAGCTTCTGAAAAAGCTTTGATTGCGTCCTCTGATTTACCTTGTTGAGATTTAGTTAATCCTTTTTCAAAGGCTTTTCTAGCATTTTTTGGGATATCTTCATTAACTGCATTAGCATTAACTGTTCCTGGTGCGGCTATTGTTCCTGGTGCAACTGTTTCGCCTGCCATTTTTATTTTTGGTGACATTAATACATTAATTTGCCTTGTTATAGAAAATGAACCTCTTAAAGAAACACGTTCTGTATAAGCTTCTAAGTACTTATCATTATCAGCCGTAACCGTAACAATATATTCACCATTTGGTAGTTGTGTAAAATCTGTTCGAGTTTCCCTAACTAAAGTTTTTGTTAATAGCGGTAGTCCATTGCGCTCAGAATCTATCTTAACTTCAATTACTTGAGGCGGAGCTATTCCATTAGGTAAAATAACACTAACAATTAATCTATGAACAACTACACGTTGTTGGCTATAGGTTGGCATCACAAAAAAAACTAAACTTAAAAAGAGACTTAAAGAGATTTTTAGTAGTAACCTCATAGCAATTGCCCCTAAAATAAATAAGATTTGCAAAAGCAAACTATTTTAAGATAAACAACAGATTTGTTAATGGATTAAGTACAAAAATTGTGTGCAGTTGTGGATAAGTATAATCTAAATTTAGTGATTAAGCGATAGTTAGAAATGCTGATTAGAAAAAATTTACACCAATTTTGCAGCTATTAATTTTTAACCTTTTATTTTTACAAAACCTATAAAAAAGTTTATAAGCAAAAATCTCCAGAATAACTACTAAATTTTAATCTAGTAGTTATTCTCATTAATTATTATTTATAGCTATTCTTTAGCCTGCCCTTTAGCAACAAAATCTACTGCTTGTAAGGCGTTATAGTAGGCCCAGCGTTGCCGCTTTGGTGCAGCCAAGAATCTAATAGCTGCTAGTAATGGTAGAACTTTTAGCCGATGATCTTTAAGTCCTTGATATTCAACAATTGCCGCAAAAGTTGTTTTTATTGTATGAGCAAGCATTATTGGAATTTCCGCGCTATCAGCTAAGGTATATTTAATTAGTTCTGTAAGTAAATTACTGTCAGAATATCCTAGCTCTAAATAGGCTCGTGTAGTCTCTAGGGCTAATGATGGCTGCCTTTGATCTATTTGATTAACTAAAAGCTCTAGCAAATCTTTTTCAGTATAAGTAGATAACTTTTCATAATCTAGTTTTTGGCTTAAATCAGCTTCTTTTTCTCGTTCATTAGCAGGTAAATCTAAAACATCATGGTTAGGTTTACGGGTATATTGTACAAAACGAGCAGCTAAATAAAGCCCTCGTAGTAGTTCTGGACTAGGATAAATTTCTAGTGCTTCTCTAATTGCACTGGCATGTGTAAAGCAATGTGTTACATCTAACCAACCTTCTTCCATGCTGCGATTTTGATCAATTGCAATGTTAAAGCGCAAACAGCGTTCTGCACTAGCCAAAACAATTGCTTGAGCTATTTTTATCATTGGTACACCACTATTTAAGGCTTGGTCTACAACATTAAAAGTCTCATCTAATGAACCATCTAGCAAAGCTTTGCAAAATTCTTCTTCATTAAAATCAGCATTAGCATTTTGTTGAAGTGCAAAAAGTTCTTTAAAATCTACTTTATTAAGCCGTGATTGGAATTTACGCATATAAGGAAGGCGGTCTTCACGTGTTGCCCAAATTATTGTTGGGACTAGGATAGGTAGAATTTCTTTAGCATAATCCCAAGCAATGATATCTAAAAGTTGAAAAGCTTTTACTAAATAAATTAGACGATGCCCATAACTTAAAAAATGACTTGTTACAGTAGGAAATAGCCAAGATTTTATTTCTTCTTTACTTGGGTTTTGTTCTAGAAAAGCGTGAAAAAGTGCTTCTGCCGCTATAACTTGTTCAGTTTCCACTAAATGTAGAAAGTCGGCTTTAGCAGTTTCTAAAGACTCATATGTTGAAAGGGTTGTTGTCTTAGGAACATCGCGTTTTTTTTGTCTTAGCCGAGTCTCAGCAACAGCACTTAAGGCTTGTACTAGTGGGATAACTTTTTCTACACCCTGGTAATAATCTAACATTCGAGCGCAATCAACCATTACAGCCATTCCATGATCCCAGCCATGAAAATCATTTCCTTCGCCATCATAAGTCACACCATAACAAGCAATTGCAGCAATAATTTTCTTTTCATCAAAACCTAGTTTTAGCAGTCGAACAATGTCGCGTGCTGCACGAGAATCATCATTTTCCACCATTGCACTTGTTAAACTTTGAAAATAAATCTCTTGCTGCTCTAAAATTGGTGGATCGCTAACATCTATTTGTAGCTTTTCACCAACAATTTTTGTGTTGTAGGATCGAACATCTTCGCCACCTCGCAAACATTGCCCATCATTAAGATTAAATTTCCAGTTATGCCAATCACAAGTTAAAGTGCAATCTGTAATAGTTCCTTGGACTAAGGGATAACCCTCATGCGGGCAACGATTATCTACAGCATGATAATTATTCTCACCTAATCGAAATACTGCTATTTGTTTACCTTCAATAGATATAACTTTTGCTTTTCCTATGGCTAAATCATTGTTATTTAATACCGTAATAAAATTTTCTTTACTCATACAATTCCCTCTTTTTAAGAATTAAAAATATTTCTTAAAATAATAGCTGAGTAAAGAAATAAAAACATTTCTATTGCTATTAAATTGGCGACTTGTTCAATTTATTGGTCAAAAAAATAGCTTGTAAAAATAAAAAGTGGCAGAAACCTAATTTCTGCCACTCCAGCATTACTTACTCGCTAGCACTAGGCTTTCTTTAATAAAGCAATTTGACCACTATGATAAACAATATGGTTAAATATCCCTCCTATTACAAAACGGAGATTATAGTCTTTGCCTGGAATATTTACGCCTAGGTGAGCTTCTGACAATTTTGAAATTTTTTCAAGCATTTCATCAATATTTTCTTTAAGCTGAACAAGAGTTTTTTGCCAAGCTTGTTGACTAGTATCATTGATTATAGGAAAATCCCCGTCTTCAGGTACATCAAGGATTTTTCCTTCAAGTCCTAATAAAAAAACTTTGTTCCAGCCAAGAATGTGCAAAACTAGTTCCCAAATGTTGTGTGCATTAGGGATAGGTTTTGCTAAAGCTTGTGTAGCATTTATATCTTCTAAAATTTCTTTTAATGCCGGGCCATGAAAAGCATTTCCATAATAAAGACTTTGTAATTCATCAAAAGTTGTTTTTATCTCTGACATTTTGTTTCTTCCTTATCCTATAAAATTTTTAGCAAAAAACTTTGTTTGACTGGCAAAGACTAAAACTCAATGTTACTATCTTGGTAACATATTGATTCTGAATACTTTTTATACTTTTCTAAAACTGCTTTTGTCTTAGCCAAATTTATGTAACCAGCTATTTGCTTTTAAGTGGTTACACAATAAAATAATATTAGTAACCTGTCAAACTAATTTTACTGGTTACACAATTAATTTTTATGAATCTTAAAGACAGACCCGTTTCATCATTAAATTTAATAGGCGGACGATTATGCTTAGATTTTGTTAACACTGTTGGTGGACGAAAGTTTAGCACGCCAGAAAATTTATTTAGTGATTATATCGTACAAGGTGATACGTTATCAAATTACTATGATTTACTAGCATGGTGTCAGCTAACTAAAATACTTTCAGCAAATGAAATTCAAATACTATTAGAAGAAAGCTGTTTAGAGAAAAATAAAGAAAAAATAGAGCATATCTTCAACCTAGCGTTAGACTTACGAGAAGCTATTTATAGAATTTGTAAACAACTTATTAGTAATCAGCAACCTAACATTTTAGATCTAGCCCTACTAAACCAAGTTTTATCATCATCTTATAGTAATCTTGAACTAATATTTAAAGAAGGAAAGTTTCTTTGGCAATACAACAAAGTTACCCTAGAGAAAATGCTTTGGATCATAGCTGGTTCTATGGCAGATTTTTTAACTACTACTAATTTAAGTAGGTTACGGGAATGTCAAGGAAATGGATGTTGTTGGTTATTTGAAGACAGTAGTAAAAATAAGATGCGTCAATGGTGCGATATGCAAGTTTGTGGTAATTTAGCAAAAGTACGGCGGTTTCGCTCAAAGCTAAATAAAAAGGAAAAGGCTAGATGAAAAGTTTAGAAAATATAGAAGATAAAGCAGAAGTATTAAAACGACTAGAAAAGCTCCCTTCAAATGCACAACGCCAATGGGGAAAAATGAATGTTAATCAAATGTTTTGCCATTTATCAGACTCATTTGAAGCAGTAATGGGTAAAAAAGAATTTGTTCCTGCTGATAATATTTTTACTCGAACCCTAGTCAAATGGGTAGCATTACAAGTACCAATACCTTGGCCTAAAGGGGTTAAAACCCGTCCTGAGTTAGATCAATTGCAAGGTGGGACTAAACCCAAGGAATTTGAAAGAGATAAACAAAGATTAAAAGAGCTTACAGAAGTATTTTCCACTTCTTCAGACTTTGCCAATTGGCAACACCCTATTTTTGGTAAAATGGCTTACTCTGACTGGCAAAGATGGGGTTATTTACATATAGATCATCACTTAAGACAATTTGGAGGCTAACCAAGTTATTCTGGTCTAGCGGTGACAAAATAGTATTTACCTGACTTTTGGCCTACAGGAATGGTGACTTCCTTAGAAAGGCCGTTTGTATGGTCAAAGTTTACTTTTAGAACCTCTGTTACTTCTAAAGTAGTTATATATCTTTTCCCATTGAGAATAAAAGGTTTATATTTTCTTGGTGCAGCTTTAGAAATCTTTATATCTATTATTTTATAGTCAAGATAGCGTTTTTGATTACTTGTAACTGAGTTTTTTACTTTTTCATCAACCCCTTGCCAATAATAAAGAGATAAAACAGCCGCTAAATCTTTATGTTTATGAGCTTCTCTATAAGCTGCAATAAGTTCATCAGAAGAATTTTGGGCTAAAAGACCCGTAAAAACAAACAGTCCAACAAAGTTAAATAATAAATAGAAATTCATTTTTAATTATTTCTAAAAACTTTCTTTACTTACTCTATTGGACGAACAAAAACCCAAACAGTGTTAGTCATATCGCTATAAAATAGATTTACTAAAACATTTCTAGGATTTTGCTTAAAAGCAAAGTGATAACGGAATTTTTCATTAAGTTGCTTTTCTGTCACCCCTTGCTTAAATTGTCCATAAAATTCCTTTACATTTGTGCATGGAGCAACTTCTGTAAAAAAAGTTTTTTCTATTACACTTTCTTTTTGAAGTTGAGCTAGCTTTGACTCATATTCATTAAACTTTAAGATTTTTCCTTGTTCATCTAATTGAATAGCCCCACAAGGAAGTTCATCTAATTGTTTTACTGTTAGGGTGTCTATTTTTTGATAAAGTTTTTCTACAACATCAGATAATAATGCCATACTAATATTTTCTCCTTAAGTATAATAAAATGATTGAGTTATCAAAAATTAATTATTATCTATAGATGAGAAATGATCCAGTGTATCTCCAGAACTAATATGCGCCTCACCCAATTCTGATGCAAATTCTACAGCCGAAGACTGTCTATCAGCAGGTTTTTTAGCTAAAGCTTTTAGTATTACGGCTTCAACTTCTTCTGAGACTGCACTATTAAGTAATCTTAATGGTGGTACAGGCTGTTTTAAGTGTTTTTGTAAAATTTCTGTTGCTGTTTGACCATTAAAGGGAACTCGTCCGCTTAACATTCTATAAACTAAAATACCTAAGCTATAAATATCTGAACGAGCATCAAGTTGTTGACCCATATAGCGTTCTGGGGAAAGATATTCTGGTGTGCCAACTACAAAACCTTGTTGCGTTAAAGGATTGCTATCATCATTTAGCATTTTTACAATCCCAAAATCTATCAATTTTACTACTTCCGTATTATCTTCTAATTTATGTAATAAAATATTACTAGGTTTAAGATCTCGATGTAGGATATTTTTTTGGTGCGCTAGGTTTAATGCTGCACAAATTGGGGTAATAATATCTACTGCACGTCCAACGCTTAAGACTCGCCCACGCTTAATATAACTAGAAAGGGTTAAACCATTTAGTAGTTCTAGGACTAAATAGGGTTGGCCTGTTTCAGTTTCATCATAATCAAAAATAGAAACAACATTTGGATGTTTAACTGCTGCTGTGGTATAGGCTTCTAATTGAAACCGTCTTTTTTTCAAAGCATCTTTAGCTAAATCTGGGTGCAGTATTTTGATTGCCGCTATATCACCTATATGTAAGCGTTCAGCCGCAAATACATAAGCCATTCCGCCATCACCAAGTTGACGAACTATCTTATATTTTCGGTCTAGGATTAGCCCTGGCAATTGTTCTGCACTATACATAAAAGTTTCCTTAACGGGCAAAATGATAAACAATAGAAAATAGGCTGTCTAGCAAAATTCTTCTTTTTATCGCTTAGGAATAAGGATTTTAAGAGAATTTTAGATTTATAGATTTGTATATTTTAATGATGGAGGTGAAGGGAATCGAACCCTTGTCCGAAGATCTTCAACGGTAGAATCTACATGTGTATTCCCTTCCTATTAATTTCATTGCTTATAACAGTGGAAAGGACAAGCATTATAAGCAACTAGTTCAGTATTTCTTGTCGTCTAGCCCTGATCACAACTAAACGACCAGCCCGCTAAAGTGACGTTTCTAAGCTACCCACGGGCAAGATAACCTAAAAACGCTAGCTGCCTATTAAGCTGCTAGGGCTAAATTCTGCGTGTTTGCAGTTAGTTTTTCTATGCAGTTTACGGGTTACATAGTTCCCGACATGCATCTACCAATCTCATGTATCCCCGTCGAAGCCTGTCACCCCCGAAGAGAAGTTTTTGAAAGGCGTTTGATCCTAACAGCACTTATAAAAGCAAGTCAAGCTAAGATGCTTTTATTTTGCCGATAAACCTATTTATTTCAGAGTGTTAATTTTTTTCATAACTAAATAAACTTCTGCTATTGCAGTAAAGGAACCTAGAAAAAGCCCTATGATTACAAGCACTGGGCTAGTAGCAAAATATTTGTCTAAAAAATAACCAATCAAAATAGGCCCAGCAAATGCTCCAGGCAAAGAAAACGCTAGACCTACAGCCACCATTGCTGTTTGCCAAGATTTATCTAGCTTTGGCCCTTTGTTACTATCCATAAATTTTTCCAAATTTTTGCTAAAAAGATTGCCTTATTCTAACACAATATTCAAAACGACTTATCAAAGATAAAATCCTTGTTAATTAGGTATACTATAAATATACACTTTTTAATATATGGAACTCACAGACAACAAAATCATTGAATTAACACTTAATGGTGAAGTAGAAGCATTTAATACTTTAGTTAGTCGTTGGGAACGCCAAATTTATGCTTTAGCCTTTCGTATCCTAAAACGAGACGACGAAGCAGCAGATATTTGTCAAGAAACCTTTATGTCAGCCTACCGCAATTTAAGCAAGTTTCGTGGTGAAGCAAAATTTTCATCATGGCTTTACCGCATTGCCATTAATTATTGTCATAGCCGCCTACGTTCATCAGGAAATAATGACCTTTCCTTAGAACAACAACTAGAAGACAAAGGTTTTGAACCTATGACTAGCACGGAACATATTAATGACACTTTACAACGTGAAGAAGTATCAGAAGTAGTAAGAAAGGCTTTGGCAGGACTACCTACAGAAATGCAACAGGCAATAATAATGAAAGAATATCAAGAGCTAAAATTTCATGAAATCGCTGAAGTTCTTAACCTTCCAGTAAGTACAGTAAAAACTAGAGTTTATACAGGCTTAGACCTATTAAATCAACGCTTAAAACACTTAAAAGAAGTTTTATAAGCTACATAGTTGTTAGCAAAAATTTTTATATTTAAAATAAAAAAGCGGGCGTTTTGCCCGCTTTAGTTTTGTAAAATTACTTTGGTGTAACTTAATAATTACTTAGTTAAATCCACTTGTCCATCAGGGCGAAAGTTAACAACAGCATTACTTGTGCCTTTTTCAACTATGGAGACAATACCTTTTGCAACGCTATGTCGCCAGGCTTTATACCATTTTTGAGCAAATTCTCGTCGCTCTTTTTCGCCTAACTTAAACCAACACTCGCCAACTTCTACAATTAAAAGTCGGGGCAAGTCTTTTTGGATTTCAGCTTTTTCAACACAAGCTTTTTCTTTAACTTCTTTACTATTTATATAAGCAACAACTTCTTCTTTTGGAACATCATGCCCAAAAATTGTTGTGGCACTAGTAATTATTAGTATTAAGGCTAAAAATTTATTTCTCATCTTCATTTCCATTTGGTTGGATTAGCTTACGAGTAGCATCATCCAACAACTTATGAAATAGGTTTATTTCCTCAGCACCAACTTTTAATTGATACCATGGGAAATTAAGATGATGGCTATGAACTGGTGATTCATCACCTCGATCACTAATATCAACTAACTGGTCTGGAGTATCAATTATTTTTGCTGTAGCACTAATGCCAGGAGCATCAAATCTACCATTCCCATTACGGTCAATAAAAATTGGATTGGTAAAACCTAGGGAAGTAAAGTTTGGTGCAATTTGTGCGTAAATCGGTGGTGAAGGAGGTTGAACAAGCCCTCTGTCACTCGCGTTTATTGTGCCATCGCCGTTTGTGTCGCCTGTATCAACTACACCATCACCATTTAAGTCAGCAATTGCAGGTAATTTGATGCCAGCTTCAACAGTTAAGAAAGAATCTTTCTTAGTAGTTTTTACTTTAAGACCTGTCACCTTAAAGCGTTCCACACCTAGATTTGAAGTAGGATCAGTAGGTGCAGGATTAACTTTTACTTTGCTATTAGCGTCAAAAGTCATAATGACTTTGCCATTTTCTAAAATTCTCACTTCTTCAACTGGAACCAGGCTGGCGCACTAACAGTAATATCAACTTTTACTTTGCCTGTTCTCTTAGTCACTATTGAGCCTACAGGTTGACCTTGAACATTAAAGCGAATAAACGGCCCTGATGTACCTACCACATTACGAGCTAGCACAGCAGTTGTCACCATATCATCTGTTACTGCCATTGGGTCATCGGTTGGGCTAGCAACATAGCTTATTGGAAAACCTGGAGTTTCTACTACGGCACGATGTGAGTCAGACACGGCTGTAGCAGTTTTAATAAAGCCTTGGTTAATTAACCCTACCCAATCATTACGAGTTACTTGATAGCCACCAATGCTATCACCGTTGTAAAGCTCCATAGCATCAAAGTCAATATTCTTAGTTGTTGTACCTAGTTGGCTACCCACAGTAAAAGCAATAGGTAATGGTCTAGTAGGACTATAATTAATAATATTAAATAGTCCAATTAGGGTTAGACCTGCAACACCTGCTCGAGGATGATTAAGTTGGATTACTTGTTTTACACCTGGGTTCATCATTTTAACGCGGTCATAAAATGTTGCTGCTGGGACATATTCGGTAAATGGTGCGCCACGTCTAGGAGCAAAAGGATCTTCTAGTAATGGGAAAGCGATATGATGACCAAAAGCTTGTGGAAATAGTGGTGTAGGCAAGCTAGTAGTCATTTCATCACCAACTACAGTTTTCATAAACTTGTTTAGAAGTAACTTGCTAACAACTGGGCCGTAATCAGCAATATAGTTATGTTCTGTGGAGACTACTACTTCAACATTTTCTGCTGCAAAGCTACGAATACGGTCTTCTATTGGAACAGAGGCATCAAAGCTTTTACCTGAATGGACGTGGAAATCTGCGGAAACAAAGCCTTTAGTATCAACTACACGTTCAAGAGCAAAATTCATACTAGTTTCTTGACCAGCAGTAACGGTAATTGTTTGTTGGGCAATGGTATATTCTAGGCCACGAGAAGCTATAACTTGATAGCGACCTGGCTTAAGGATTTGTTTACCGCTTCCAGTGCTAGTAAAAACAAAGTTAGCAGCTGGTGTGCTAGTAAATGTGCTAGCTTGTAAATCTAGCATTGTGTTGCCAGTCATTGGGTCAAATATTCTAGCATCAAAAAATCTAGCAAAGTCTGGTTTTGGTGTGCCTTCTATACCAACAAAAGTTAATTTAGCTGGAACGGGTTGCCCCTTTTCAGCAACAGTAAAACTTACTGAACCTGCTGCACTAAGTTTGGGAATAGTGGCTGTTGTAGTTGTGCCAGGTGCTACAGTAACTTTTACTCCATTTAAGTCATCTCTATTAGGTGAAACTATGCTTAAAGTATATTCTCCAGCAGGTAAAGTAGCTGAAAACTTACCTGTTTTATCTGTACGCACTTGGGTTACAGGTAAAGTTGTTGTAGCGGAAAAGAATGGTGATAAAGCACCTGTAATGATTATATTAGCTTCAAGGTCTGTACCTTCCATTGAATCAATATCACCTGTTAAAGTACCAAGTGCAGCAGCAGGAAAAGCACGTCTAAAAATAGGATCTGACACAGAAGCAACATCATTTCTTTCACCAACAAAAATTCGTCGAGTGTAACTAAATGAAGCACCAGGTGCAACCATTGGAGATTGAGCAGGGTTAAAAGGATTTCCTGTTGCTGTAACTTCAGCACTTGCAACACCTAGAAGTATTGGAAGGTTTGTAACAACTGGCGCATTTGGCCCAGCCGGGCCATCTGGATCAATAGCACTACTTACGGCTGTCACCCCATAAGCAACTTCACCACAACTATCTTTTGTAACTGTGTCCATTATTCCATCTTCTGGACGAACATTTCCTACCATTGAAACATAAGGAAATGTTCCTAATGCAGCAGCAATACCAGTAGCATTAAGGATTAAATTAGGTGCATTAAATCCACGATTAGGGAATGGAGCAAAAGGTAAAATTGAACGTCCTACAAGGGGAAAAGCATCTGTTACGTTAAAAAGTGGGACTGGAGCAGTACCATTATTTATAATGGTGCTAGTTACGGTAATAAAATCATCTCCAGGTGCAATAGAATAAACAGTTTGACCAACTAAAGTTGGGCCAGGGCCGCCTGTACCTGGTAAAGTAGAAACTCCTGTAAATAAAACTATTCCATCTACTACAATACTTGCAAGATTATCTGTAGAAACTGATTTAATACCTGTATAGAAAAACGTGTTAGAAGGGTCAATATTACAAACTTGAAACATTGAATTAAATTGATCATTATTTTTTCCCACTAGCCCTAAATCAATTAGAGTGCCTCCTGTGGGAGCTATACCGTTTTGTTGTGGTCGGCCAATATTTGCGATTCTTAATAAATCTTCTTGAAATGCGACATTATCAATAATTGCTTCTACTTTGCCATTAGAAAGATACCAGTCACCAATTCCACCATTGGGATCTGAGCCTGAAAAAAGGCGCGTTGCAGCGTTATCTCTAGTTATTTGTTCAGCTACTAACGGTTGTTGTTGTGCGTATGCAGGACTAACAGCCGAGGCAGCTAGAATTAATGCAGCCCATACGATTTTATTCATTATTTTTTGCTCCTAAAATTGCTTGCAAAAGGTAGGTTTATGATTTGACAAAAATTTTACATTATGTTTACAGATCTTGCCAGCAAAGATATCTTTCAGACCATTTTTCCTAGACAAATTTCCGTGTTATTTTATCTTTTTTAATTTAGGAGCCTAGGGCAAATGCAAATTAGTAGATTATCCATAGATAAACAAATTCAATTGGCCTGGGGCTTGCTCTATGAGATTGAAGTTATTGAAGATATGCCTTTAGAAGATATGTTTGTTAGGCTTAAAAAAGTAAATCAATGTATTGTAGCTATAAATAAACGCAAGCGTTTAACAGAAAAACAAAAAGAAAAGTTAACAAATTTAGAAAAATGGTATCAATCTTATGATATAAAACGCTTAGAACAAGATATTAAAAAGCAAGCCAAAAAATAGCCTTTCATTGGTGCTTACTTTTACAAAATAAAAAAGAGGTAACATGAAAAAAACGTTAGAACAAATCCAAGCAGAATTTCATCAAGATGCTGAAACTTTAGCCACCCTTCAAGCAATTTATGCAGAGCGTGTTAAACAAATCCGTACCAATCGCGCCTTCCCGCCCGATATTCAACAACGCTTTTTAGTTGAATGGGAACAATTCTATGACCAAAGAGTAAAAGAAATTTTTAATTATGACTTACCCTCTTCACATACAAGCAGCAGCACAGAAGTTGTTGCAGCAGCACCAGAAGAAAAAGATTCAAGTGCAGAAAAGGCAGCTAGAAAAAGTAGATAAATATAATGACTAATTTGACTATTGCATTAGCTAAGGGCCGTTTGCAAGATGAGGCAATGAAACTTTTTAATAAAGTAGGTATTAATATTGCTTCAGAGCAACTAAACTCTAGACGATTATTGCTAACAGACGAAAACCAAAAATATAGTTTTGTACTTGTAAAACCCTCAGATGTCCCTGTTTATGTTGAACATGGAATAACAGATATTGGAATTTGTGGTCAAGATGTATTATTAGAGACTATTGCCGACGTACATCAACCTTTAGATTTAGGGTTTGGCTACTGTCGTATTGCAGTTGCAGGAAAAACCAATGAAAAAGATATTAGTAAATTTTCAGTATTACGAGTTGCTAGTAAATACCCCCGTATTGCTACAGAATATTTTCAATCTCGTGGTCTAGCTATAGAGATTATTAAGCTTTCAGGCTCTGTTGAATTAGCACCTTTACTTGGACTAGCAGACTATATAGTTGATTTAGTAGAAACAGGTCAAACACTTATAGAAAACGGTTTAGAAGTAAAAGAAATCATCACCAAAACAACTGCTCAACTAATCGCCAATCGAGCAAGTTTTCAACTTAAACGAGATGCTATAATAGAGCTAATAGATTTATTAAAAGAAAAACAAATTTCACAAAATCAAATAGGCCATTAACTTATGATAGAAATAGTAAACCTTAGCCAAACAGCTAGCCATCCTCGCTTAACAGCTATCTTAAATCGTAATTTGGTTTTAGAACCAGAGCTTTTAGCTAAAGTAGCTAATGTAATTGAACAGGTTCGCACTTTAGGGGATGAAGCATTATGTGATTTTACTCAAAGTTTTGATGGAATTGCCATTACTCCAGCTAATTTGCGTGTTGATCCAGATTTAATTCAAACCTTAGCCTCTCAAGTAAGCTCACAATTAACAGGTTTTATCCGACGCGCAATCGAAAATGTAAAAGCATTTCATAAACATCAATTACAAGAATCTTGGGAATTTACTGATGAAGATGGAGTAACACTTGGTCAACGGCTTATTCCACTTCATAGCGTTGGGCTTTATGTACCAGGTGGAAAAGCAGCTTATCCTTCAACATTAATTATGAATGCAGTTCCAGCAATTATGGCTGGAGTTAAAAAGATTGTAGTTGTTACACCTCCTACAACTTTTATGTCTAATCCTGTGATAGCAGCAACACTTAATGAACTTGGCTTAACAGAAGTTTACTCAATAGGTGGAGCGCAGGCTATTGCAGCATTAGCATTTGGAACAGAGAGAGTTCCTAAAGTAGATAAAATTGTTGGGCCAGGAAATGTTTATGTAACTGCTGCTAAAAAAATGCTTTATGGGACAGTAGACATTGATAGTGTTGCTGGGCCAAGCGAAATTGTAGTAATTGCAAATTCAGAAACTCCTGCTAGATATGTTGCAGCAGACCTTTTATCTCAAGCCGAACATGACATGTCTTCATCAGCCATTCTAATTACCACTAATCCAGCCTATGCTAGAGAAGTACAAATAGAAGTCCAAAAACGTTTATCTGTCTTGCCACGTAAAGACATTGCAGAAAAATCACTAGAAAAATATGGTGCTATTTTTGTGGTAAGTTCACTAGAACAAGCTTGCGGACTAGCAAATCATATTGCACCAGAACATATAGAAATAATGGTAAATGACGAAGAAAAAGTAGCAGCTAATATTACTAATGCAGGAGCAATCTTTCTAGGCCCTTATTCCTGTGAAGCTGTTGGAGATTACTTAGCCGGGCCAAATCACGTTCTCCCAACAGGTGGAACGGCTCGATTTTTCTCACCTTTAGGAGTTTATGATTTTGTTAAACGTACTAATATTATTAAGTATAATAAAGCAAAGTTAGAGAAAACTATTGCTGCTGTAGTAGGTTTAGCCGAAAGCGAAGGTCTATTAGGTCATGCTCGTGCTGCAATGGTACGTTTTGAAATGGATCAAGCCGAACAGCGAGCGACTCGCCCACTTTCAGCCATTCCAGGCTTTAAATTACCTTTGATGGATGATGATGAATAACTTTTATAGAATTTTTAATTCGATCTTGGCAACTAAGTTGTCAAGATCTTTTAATAACAAACAAAATGCCTAATCCACTAGATAAAATTAAATCACAAGTAAAAAAACTTTCTGCTTACACGCTAAATGCTCCTGAGTGTCAAATTAAAATTAACCAAAATGAAAATCCTTATGACATGCCAGAAGAAATTAAAACCGAAGTTTTAACACGTTTAGCTAATCGTCCTTGGTCGCGTTATCCAACTTTTGTGCCAGTAGATTTACTAGTAGCTTTAGCAAAGTTTTCTCATTGGCGGGCTGATGGCGTTTTAGCTGGAAATGGTTCAAATGAACTAATTCAAGCTTTGCTTACGGTTACAGTTGGTCAAGGAACAAAAGTTTTAATTTCTGAGCCTACTTTTACGCTTTATCGGTTGCTAATAGAAACTTTAGGCGGTGAAGTTATTAGTATCCCGTTAACAAATACTTTTGAATATGATATAGAAAAAATTAAACAAAAGGCTCAAGACGTTGACTTAGTGATTATTTGCTCTCCTAATAACCCTACAGGCTGTGTAATTAAAGATGCAGACCTAATAGAATTATTAAGTAATTTTTCTGGATTAGTAATCTTAGATGAAGCCTACCATGAGTTTTCTCGTCATACGGTTGTACCACTCTTAAAACAATTTAATAATTTAGTTGTACTACGTACATTTTCTAAAGCTATGGCCATGGCTGGTTTAAGAGTCGGCTATTTATTATCCCATCCAGATTTAGCAAAAGAAATTGCTAAAGCCAAATTACCCTATAACTTAAATTTTTTCTCGCTTACTGCGGCGATTGTAGCAATGGAACGTTTTGAGTTACTTAGCCCAATTATTGACAATGTAATTAACGAGAGAGAAAGACTTTTTCAAGAACTAAGTAAAATCAATGGTTTAAGACCAATTCCCTCACAAGCTAATTTTATTCTTACAGAAACAGCGATTGCCCCTTTAGAATTAATGTCTAAACTCCAAGAACAAGGCATTTTAGCCCGGGATGTTAGCCGCTATCCAATGCTTAATAATTTTGTTCGTTTTAGTGTTGGAACAGTAGATGAAAATAATGAGCTAATAGCAAATCTAAAAGCTATTTTTAGCAACTAAGAAAATTAACCTAAGCAAAATGAAAATATCCTTTATTATTTTTAATAAAATGACATCGCTAGATTTTATTGGGGTTTATGATCCTGTTACTAGGTTAAAATCTATGGGATTTATGCCTAATTTAACTTGGGATGTGTGTTCTTATGAAGAAAATCCTATAACAGACGACCGAGGACTACAATTTTTAGCTACAAAAGTTAAAAAGCCATTAAATAGCTATGATATCTTGATAATTCCTGGTGGGTTTGGCACTAGAGAACTAAAAGAAAATAGCGAATTTATTGCATGGATCAAGACGGCTAAAAATGTAAAACTAAAAGTTTCTGTCTGCACAGGTTCAGTAATTTTTGGGGCAGCAGGCTTTTTAGTTGACAAAAAGGCTACTACACATCCAATTGCATTTGAAGAGCTAAAACCATATTGCTTAGCAGTAGAAAACACTAGAATTGTTGACGAGGAAAATATAATTACTAGTCGTGGGGTGTCCTCTGCAATAGACGTTGGGTTATATTTAGTAGAAAAATTAGCAGGAAAAGATGTAAGAGAAAAAATTGCCACCCAAATGGATTATCCTTATTTCTATCAGAAATAGCTAGTTAATAGTCGTTAGTTAATAGTTAGCAAGTTTTTCGGAAATTTATTGGAACTAAATTAGCAGTTTTTTAGTCTAACAACCTTTTAGCATTACCATATTGATGGGAAGGTGAGAAAAAATGATTTTTCTAAAAAACAAAACTTTTTATCAACTAACGTTTGCTTTAACACTAGCATTTCTTTGTTTTCCAACACTTACATCAGCACAAGTTTTTACAGAAAGCAAATCTATTAAAATTCCTAACAAAAAAGCTAAAACCCCTAAAAAAGCTAAAACGGCTTTTGATAGTCAACTCTTAAAAGCTGTTAAGTCACAAGATTTTGATCAAGCCAAAAAAGCTTTAGAAAAAGGTGCTAATGTTGATGTTCAAGATGAAGATGGTAATACTTCATTAATCTTAGCTACTAATTTAGAAGCCGTAGATTTAGTTTCTCTATTAATAAAACATAATGCAGATATACAAATTAGAAATAACAAAAATCGCACTGCATTTTCTGAATTTTCCTCTAAACAAAAAATGGCTTTTCTTGTAGTTGAAGATGTTCCATCTGGTAGATATCCTATTAGTCCAGTAATTGAATTATTATTTGTTGCTGCTCAAAATTTACCAAAAGAAGAAAAAGAACAATTTGCTTTAGAAGCTATTTTTCTAGGTGGGCGTGATCCCAGAATTTTAGAGCTAGCTTTAGGTTTAGGCATTGATCCCAACATCAAATTGGATTTGCAAGGCAATACTTTATTAACAAATGGATGGTTTACTACTCCTAACATGATTAGAAAATTGATAAGTTATGGAGTAGATCCAAATACAGCTAACAACGCTGGTGAGACTCCTTTAATGAGAGTATCTTCTTTTTTTGGCTCTGCTTTTGCGTCTACTGAGTCAATAGAAGTTTTAATATCTGCTGGAGCGCAAATTGATACTGTAGATAGCCAAGGTCAAAGTGCTTTACTTAAGGCAATTAAAAGTAATCGTATCCCAATTGCAGTAAAATTAATTGAAAAAGGGGCTAATGTTAATTTAGCTGATTCTAAAGGCCAACATCTATTTATGTTAGCAATGGAAAAGGAAAACCCAGAACTTATTAAAGCTTTAATCAAAGCTGGTATAGACTTAAATATTACTAATGAAGAAGGTAGAACCCCGCTTATGATGTTGGCTCTAGTAGGTAAAAATGAACTCGTAGAAGCATTTATAGAAGCTGGTGCAGATATAAACAAGCAAGATTCCCTAGGACAAACAGCTTTAATGTTGGCTATTGATAAATATCCTTATCCAGAAACAGTAAAAATACTAGTTAAAGCTGGAGCAGATGTTTCTATTCAAGATCTAAATGGTGATACAGCTATTTCTATTGCTGATCGTGATGGTCGTAAAGAAATAGTTGAACTATTAAAGCAATCTGTAAATAATTGATCTTTTAACCCTCTTTGTTATGAAGATTTAGCCAGTTTGTTAAATCTTCATAGCTAGAAAAATCTAGTAGAGATTCACTTAATTCTTCAATGTTTTCTAAAGCTAATTGGCTAAGTTTAGTTTCTAACTCTGCATCCATTGCACCAAAGCGTTTTTTTAGCAAACGTAATACTAACCATAAGGCTTCTTCTGTTTTTCCTTGTTGAATTCCTTGTTGAATTCCTTGTTGAATTCCTTGTTCCATCCAAGAAGTTAC
Organism: Blastocatellia bacterium; assembly: GCA_016713405.1. Classification (NCBI taxonomy): domain Bacteria; kingdom Pseudomonadati; phylum Acidobacteriota; class Blastocatellia; species Blastocatellia bacterium. Next base: position 250,697 of record JADJPF010000004.1, on the reverse strand, counting down.
TATTTCCATAATTTGTTCCTTTTCTTGAGGAATTATTTCTTCTATATGTTGATTGAATATTTTTAATTCTTCAGCATTTAGTTTTAAGTAAGTATCTACAAAGCCTGAGATAAGTTGCATTTTTGCTCGATCAAGTTTAAGTGTAACAAGCAATCTTAAACATTCCAATTTAACTTTGGCTCGCTCTGTTGGTTTTATATCCATTTTAGCCATCAAAGCACTAGCAATAGGATTAGGTTTATTAACATAATCTCGCCAGTTAAGTCGGTTTAATTGTATTACTCGATAATGAAAAGATAGGACATTAAAGTTTTGAAAATCTACTTTGTAATTGTCTATTTCTGGGCGTTTTGGTTCTTGATAAGAAAAAATTGCTATTGGGTAAATTGGTAACTCATATAAATCAAGTAGGCGGGAAAAATAGCGAAACATTCGACGATTAAAGCCACCTCTTGCTTCAGATTGATTTTCTAAATGTACAAGAAAAAAAGCATCTTTGCCTAGAAATTTAACTTTAGCTACTAAATCTACCTCATGTTTTTCTCCTGATGTAACATCTACAAAGATTTCTTTATCAAGAAAAGTTATAGAGTTTTTGTCTATATCTTGCAATATTTCTGGAAAAAATAAATCTAAAAACTCTACAAAAAAAACTCTTAATAATTCCTTAAACAGCCGATCATGGTCTAAACGCTCTGTCATTTGTCACCTTAGTTTTTGTACTCTAAATCTATAGCTACAGTCATTATGGCTTCTGAAGAAGCAATTTCAGAAAGCCGATTTTTTTCATCTACTTTTAAGCTTGTTTTTTCATTTTTACCAACAGAATATTTTTCTAGCATTTGTTTTAGTGCTTGGGAAGTTTCTAAGTCTGTTACTACAGGGTCTTTACGGTCATTTGCAGTCATTTTAATCATTTCTAAACCCATTAATTTATTTTCTGCAAAAACAAGCCAAAGTTTTCCACCTGCTTTTGGTGCTAGTTGTAAACCTTGTAAATCTGCTTCAGGCATTTTGATTTCTTGATCAGCTTCTAAAAGATTTCTCTTTTTTTCTAACGGAAATAGCCAAACATATTTTGCTAAACCTTGATCTTTATCAAGTAGTTCGCTAGTCTCTTGCACTAAGTAGATATAGCCTTCAGAATTGGCTTTTAGCCGTAATCTAATTTGGTCTTTATCCTTATAAGCTATTTTTCCTGGTAGAAGTATTTTAGTATCCTGTTTTTTATCTTCTATAAACTCTTGCAATTCAACGCTATAACTTAAATTTCTAATTTCTACTTTTTTATCAGTCTCAACAGCACTAGTTTTATTATCATTAGCATCTTTTGAAAAAAGATTTTTTTTACACGCTATAGATGTAGTAAATAGCAATATAATAAAAAGACTCAAAATTAATAAATTGCTAAAGTTTGATATATTTTTTGATTGTTTTGGAGCCAGCAACATAAAGACCTCATTTTGAAAGTTAAACAAAAATAGAAAAAACAATAGCAGATATATTTGTAATAGGTAAGCTATAATAGGCTGTCTAAAACAACTTGGAGCAACAAATTGTCAACAAATCGTGAATATTTCACTATTGCTAGTAGTTCTGAGGTTACTACTAGTATTAAGGGATCAACATTTATTTCTCGTTGTGAGCGTGTTACTTCGGCAGTAGAAGCAATGAGTTATATACAATCTATTAAGTTAAAACACCTGGATGCAACACATAATTGTTGGGCTTATAGAATTTCACCTAATGAATATAGATTTAACGACGATGGAGAGCCTGCTGGGACAGCCGGACAACCAATTTTACAAGCAATTCTAGGCTCAAATTTAGAGCAAGTTTGCGTAGTAGTAACTCGTTATTATGGTGGGACAAAACTAGGTGCTGGCGGGTTAGTTCGGGCTTATGGAGGTGGAGCATCAGCAGTACTAAAAGCGGCTCAAAGTGTATTAATTCAACCTACTATAGTTATAGCAGTAGAAGTTGCTTTTAGTGAGCAAAATAGCCTTTATTATTTTATAGAGAATCATTCTGAGTTAACTATTGTAGGTACGGAATATACTGCTAAAGGTCTAGTAATAAGCATAAAGTTATTAGCCGTAGAGCAAGCTAACATATCTGAGCAATTAACTAATCATTTACGCGGACGAGTACAAATCAAAGAAATTACCGAAGCATAATAACTCAAAGAAATTATTTTACAATCCAATTATTAGGTTGACCTAAAAGACGGATCCCTACACGATAGGTTTTATCAACCTGATTATAGTTAATGTGTTTTACTTCGCCTTGGGCATGAAATTTACCTTGAAAGCCAACTATTTCAACAATAGAGTTTGGTTCTAGTTCGTGTTTACAGAGCATAAAACAAACTCCATGTTTGCTAACATCTTCTGTTTGAATAACTTCCACAAAATACTGTCCACTTTTGTCTAATCCACGAATACTTAAACTTAGCCTTAATTTTGCTCTAGGCTCGTTGCGGTCATTGTTGAGCATACTCTGGGCAATAGTTGGATGTTTTAAGTTAGATGAAGAACTTTCACGAGCAGGTGTTAAAATAACTGAAGGTTTGGTATTTGGATTGGTAGTTAATGGATCTTGTGCATCAATTGAATTTTGTAGTGAAGCAGAGATAGACGCAGGTTTAACAGGTAAATCATTTAACGGCGTAGAAGGAACTTTTGCAGGAGTATTAACAAGAGCAGGAACAACAGGTACTGGAGCTGAAGGAGGTCTTAAGCGGTTAGCTAAAGGGTTAGGAGTGTTTAAGGATGCTCTAATTAATCCTTGTGGCCCTAAGGGACGAGTAGCAAACACATCTGAATTTTCGACCTCATTAATAATAGGTGGAGTTATAGCTATTTCTGGTGTTGGTTCTGAGGCTCTGATAGGCTCATTAACTTCTACTTCTGGAGGGTCTTTAGAAATAAAAGCTACACCAACATTTACAAATCCATCTCCTCTTGGTCTAACACGTCTTACTTGAGCATAAATTTGATATGTAGCTAAATTTTGATCATAAAGCCGCATTTGTTCAGGCATTGGTAAAACAAGTCGGACAATATCATCTACATCAACTATGTTATGTAAGCGGAAGGAAGCCCCTAGTGGACTTACATTCATAGTTTCCGTTTTTTCATAAAAGCGGCTTCGCTCACAAGCGTAACTATAGACCTCTATAGGTAAAAGCAATGGAGTTCTATAGTATTTTCGACGTTCGTTACTCACAAAAATACCCTGTTAAAAATTTCTTTTTTTGATGCTTTTGCAAGTATATCCTACTTTTTTTTTTGGTGCATTGATTTTTAAGTGGCAGTTAAACATAAGAAAGTTTATTATCGCTTTTTGTGTTTTATCATTTGGGATTAATAGAAAGTCACTTACCTAGCCATAAAGGACTAGGCTTGTTGGGGTAAAAGCCAAGAAGTCCACGTGACCAGACTAAGCTGTAGGTGAAGCTACCTTATTAGAAGAGTTAAAGAACACACCTTGGGATGCGTGCCAGTTCCAAGCTCTGTAACCAGTAAGTTAAAAAACTGCAAGGGTATAGTGGTAGTGCTTATTGGGTGTACTGACTAGTAACTTTGTCGAGGCCAACTTTACCCGCGCAAGCGGAGATTTGTGGAGTAATCCACTTCTTTTTAGTTTTTAAGGAGGAAGTTTAACTCTTCCTCTTTATTTTCTTTTTATAAGGAGATGGCGCTCCTCTCCGCCCTAAAGAGTGGAGTTTCCGCGCTGATTAAGAGGGATGAGAGAAATAAAAATAATAAAAACTTTGGCAGAGTTAAAACTAGCACTGGAAATATTAAGACAATCTGAAGCTATTGGGCTAGATACAGAAACAACTGGACTAGATCCTTACACTAGCAAATTAAGGTTAATTCAGCTTTCAAATACCAAACAAGCCTTTATCATAGATTTATTTAAGACTCCTACTCTAGCCCAAGAATTAAAAGGTTTATTTTTAGCAGAAACTCCTATCAAAGTATTACATAATGCTAAGTTTGACCTAAAAATGATTAAGCATCATTTAGGTTTAACTATTAAGTCTATTTTTGACACAATGTTAGCTAGCAAGTTAATTTCTGGTGGACGAGAAGGACAATCTCATAGTTTGGCACAAACTGCGCTACGTTTTCTTAATATTGGAGTAGATAAAACAGAACAAACTAGCAATTGGGCAGAAAACTTAAGCGAAAGCCAAATAGAATATGCTGCTAATGATTCATTAATTACCTGCCAACTTTACAAAGTGCAACTGCTAAAGCTTTGTGAATTAGGGATTTTAGAAACAGCAGAACTTGAATTTGACTCCATTGAAGCTATTGCAGATATGGAACTTGCTGGAGTATTGCTAGATGCTAAACATTGGCAAGCAATTGTAGCAGAGACAGAAAGAAAACACGCGGCTGTAGCTAGCGTGCTTAGACAAGCTTTAGAGCCGGTTGACCTTCAAATGAGCCTTTTTGGTGAATCTAATATTAATTTAGATAGCCCCTCACAAGTTCAGGAAGCATTAAAACGCTTAGGTATTCCCTTGATTGATACCAAAAGTGTAAATTTACATCACTTGTCTCAAGAATTTCCCATTTTAGAACAGCTTTTGGAGTACCGTAGTTTACAAAAAGCTTTATCTAGCTATGGTTTAGGGATGTTAAAGTTTATTCACCCAATAACAGGAAGAATTCATGCTTAGTTTTTTTCAAATAGGGACACCAACAGGGCGGCTATCTTGTCATGAGCCTAATCTACAACAAATTCCACACACAGCAGATTATCGTAGCTGTTTTATAGCTGCACCAGGTCATAAATTGATTATTGCTGATTATTCTCAAATAGAACTGCGTATTTTAGCTGATTGGGCAGATGATAAGGTCTTAATAAAAGCTTTTTGTAGTGGGGCAGATCTTCATTGTATTACTGCTAGTCAAATGTTTAATATTCCATTAAGTGCCGTTAGCCCTGAGCATCGTGCTGCTGCTAAACAACTTAATTATGGGATAATTTATGGAATGGGTGCGCAAGGTCTTTCTAATAGAATTAACCGCCCATTTGCAGAATCAGAGCGACTAATTGAACGCTATTTTAATACTTATAGTGGAGTTGCTAATTGGCTTAAAAAAGCAGGACAAACAGCATTGGAAACAAGAGAGTCCCGCACAAGACTTGGAAGGTTAATGTATGTTGATTTTGATAGTGACGATCCTACAAGCCAATCAGCAACAATTAGATTAGGAAAAAATATGCCAATACAAGGCACTTCAGCCGATATTAGCAAACGCGCTATGATGCTGCTACATAAAGCATTGGCTAATAAACCTGCTAAATTAATCAATAATATACATGATGAACTAGTTTTAGAAGTGGTAAGCGAGCAGGCGGAAGAATTAGCCAAAGAAATAGAGAAAGAAATGGTGACAGCAGGACAAGAATTCATTCATAATGTTCCTGTAGTGGTAGATATAAAAATTTCTTCTAATTGGGTAAAATAGCAATTTTTTGGGGTGAATTTATGAAAATCTGTGCAACTTGCATAAGAGAGTATCCAGAAGATACCATTTTTTGCCCCTATGACGGCAACCGTCTAACTAATTTTACTGAAACTGAACCCTACCTAAATACTATACTAGACAATAAATACCGTATTGACAGTAAGATAGCTGAAGGTGGAATGGGTAATGTTTATAAAGCTACCCATCTACATTTAAGCATTCCTGTAGCAATTAAAATTATGCACCAGGAACTTGTATCTGATGTAAATTCTATAGAACGCTTTCGACGTGAAGCACAGGCTACAATGCAAATTCGTCATACCAACGCAATAGCTGTGCTTGATTTTGGTGTCACTAAAGACAATACTGTTTATTTAGTGATGGAATTTTTAGAAGGCTGTACCCTAAGACGTAGGCTAAGAGAATTAGCAAGATTTTCTGTAGCAAATACTAATTGGGTAATCCAACAGGTCTGTTCAGGAGTACATGCAGCACACAAACGAAATATTATTCATCGTGACTTAAAACCTGACAATATTTTTTTACAAAAGGAAAGTGAAGAAGAAGTAGTAAAAGTTTTAGATTTTGGTATTGCAAAACTAAAAAATCAAATTGATGAACAAGAAAGAAATTTAACTCGTCAAGGCATGGTAGTAGGAACACCTCATTATATGTCCCCAGAACAATGTTATGGTAAAGAGGTAGACCTTAGATCAGATATTTACAGCCTAGGGGTAATCACCTATGAATTACTAACAGGCATTCCACCTTTTGATGCTGACACTCCTATAGCTTTGGCAATGAAACAAACTACAGAAATACCACGTCCAATTTATGAAATTAATCCAAATGTTCCTATAGATGTAAATGCGGTCGTAATGCACGCATTAGCCAAAAATCCAGCGCAAAGACCTAAAAGCGTAATGGTACTAGCCCAAGAACTAAATTCTGTTAGTAGCAGGGTTTATGTTTATATGGGTAAGTCTTTGGATAATAAGCAAATAGATATGGAGTTATTAGATGTAGATACTCCTATAATTAATGATATTGTAGAAGAAAGCTATCCAACACCTTCATCACTTCCAGCACAACCCATCAATTTAGTTAATAATACAAATAAAAAAGCTGTCACCAATAAACTTCCTAGTTTAGAGATAAGCAAAAAAGTAGTGCCAAGTAGCCCCAGCAACCCTATACCAGAAATTTTTCAAGCTATGATGGCAGACTTGTCAGAGCCTCAAACAGCAAATACAAATAAATCAAAGGCTAACAAAAAGCCAAATAAAACTTATCCTGTTAATTGTGAGATTTGCGGCCAAGAAGTAGGACGAAGTTTAGTAGCTAATTCAACTATTATTTGCCCAGATTGTCGTAAAAGCAGCCGTAAAATTAAAAAACCTCAAATTTAATTATGTTTTTAATTTTTTATCGTCCTCCCTTGATGAACTCTTAAGCATTTTCTGCGTTAAAACCTGATTAACAACCCTTTAATCTTAAAATTAGGTCAACTTATGCTGATTCGTCTATTTGCAATAATAATTTTTTTAATACCTTCTTTAGCTTATAGCCAAGTAGTTGAAAAACAAGAAGATATAATTAAGTTTAATACTAATTTAGTTGTACTTGATGCCCAAGTAATTGACCAAAAAACTAATAAAACCATTAGTGGATTACAGAAAGAAAACTTTATCCTCTATGATGAAAACACTTTAGAGGAAATAACTTTTTTTAAGGAAGAATCCTTACCTTTATCAATAATTTTTCTTTTTGAAGTTAGCAAAACTCTTTCGCCCTTACTAGAAAAATTACGTCCTGAAGAATGGCCTATTACTAAATATATTCGTGCAGAAGATGAAGTAGCAATAATGGCTTATGGCTCACAAACTCAACTAGTACAGGATTTTACCAAAGATAGACGAACAGTAATTAAACAAATTACTAAACTTCCAGAAATTCCAGGTAAGCTAATTTTTCAGCGAGAAGCAATTTTTCAGGCTGCCCAGCAAATGAAACGAGCTAAAAACCCTGTTGGACGGCGTGCAATTATTGTTATTACTAGCAATTTTTCTACTGAACCACTGCTTACAAATGGAAATCTTGCTACTAAGGAAGAAACCCTTGAGCAACTCTATCAAGTTGGTGCAACTGTAACAGGGTTAATATTTGGTAGCTTTGGAAATAAGCTAGCAACAGAATTAAGCGTAAGGCAAACACCGGATCAAATTTTAATTAGCAAGCTTTTTTCTAAAAGCAGTATTAGTATTTTTGCTAGTGAAACAGGCGGCGAAGTTAACACAACCAATAAAGAAAACTTTTTAGAAAAAATGAATGCCCAAATTGAGCATTTACGAACTCGCTATAGCCTAGCTTTTACCCCTAGTGTTAGCACTAGTGAAACCTTTCGTAAAATATCACTAAAACTTAATAAAATAAACAATGAAGATATCAATGAAGATATTAAAATTAGAACTAGGCAAGGTTATTATCCTAATAAATCAACATTTATTAACTATAATCAACTAATTTTACCAAAAGTAATATTACCAGCAAATTTTACTAGTCCATACAAAGTTATAAACCTAATGCCAAGATTTTGGCAAATTTATGAGCAAGTTAAAAATAAAGATATAAAGGAACAAACTAAAGAGCTTTATGAGATATTTATTAAACAATATCCTGATATTTTTAATGCTAATAATTTAGGAGTTTCACAAGCAAATTTTGAATCTGAAATTAATGCTAAACTAACTATTTTTTTATTTGACTTAAAAAAACATATCTTAAAATTACAAAAGATAAGCAATCAAATAGTTAATAATTTTGAAGTTAATGAAGAAAATTTTCTAAGCCGATTTCCTGATTTTCGTTGGAAAGGAACTATTTATTTTGTACCTATTTTAACAAGTTTTATTTCAAAACAAACTATTATTAATAATGAGCAGGCTTTGATTTTTGGATTAGATTCTATAGCATTTAAGAATGATCAAAATATTAATTTTTGGCCTATTTTTCATCATGAGCTTTTTCATCTTTATCATCAGCAATTTCAAGTAAAGGCTAAACACTTAAATTTTGAGCAGCCTTTATATGATTTTATTTGGCAAGAGGGGCTTGCTTGTTATATTGCAAGTCTATTAAATCCAGAAACTAACAAAGGTGAGATTCTACAACTAGATTTTAATGACAAAATAACCAAAATTTCCTTACAAACGGTTGCTAAAAACTTAAGAGCAAACTTAAATGCTCCAACAAAAGATATTTATCAAAACTATTTTGGCTTAAATAGCAAATTAGATAGCAACATAAGCGAAAATTATGTGGATTCGGGCAATTATCTATGTTTTTTGCTAGCAGAAAAGCTAGTTTTAGCACAAACATTTCCTAAAGCTATAGTACTAGAAAAACAAAATCTAGAAAAAGCTATAGACTTTATGCTAAGGCGTGTTGAACTATCCCAGCTAAAATAAATTAAGTTATTAGAAAGAAAGTCGAAATCCAAATTGTACTTGTCTAGGATCAAAGGCTTGAAGCCTTCTTTCAGGAGGTAAAATAAATCTACCACCTTTTTTAGCAGGTAAGTTAAATTTACCTTGTGCATCAGGTAAAAAACTTTCATCAGCCCCTGTTGTTAAATTTGGCTTATTAAAAAAATTAAATATTTCTACTAAAACTTCTAATTTTAGTATTTCTGAGAGCTTTAAGCTACGACTCAGGCGCATATCAACAGATCCAAAACCTGGAGTAATACCTACATTTCGACCTAAGCCTAGAGGACGATCCCCAGGAACGCCATCTCTATTTAAGTCATCTGTAACTAAATTATAAGGTCTACCACTAGTAAAATTCATAATCGAAGAAATTTGCAAATTCCTTAGCCATAGATTTTTGCTTTGAGATCGCCAAACCCCTGAAAAAATAAAGGTGCTTCGAGCATCTTGTAAGGAAAGCCCTTTATCATTATTTGGAACCATTGGCGAAATATCTGTATTAGTAAAATCAATAAAATTATCTATTGCTTTAGAAAATGTGTAATGTGCAAATAAACTAATTCCACGAGAAAAGTTTCTTTCTATTCCAAAAGTAGCTGCATTGTAATAACTATCATAGGCTGATTCATATTCAACAATAGAACCTTTATTAGTATTTAATCTTCCTGTAAGTTGGCTAGTTAATGGATCGTCAGTAGGGTTAATAACTGGATTTATCTCTCTAGCTGCAAATAACTTAATACCTCTAATAAAAGTGTAATCTGCAAATAACTTTGTGGTGTTATTTAAGAGGTATTCAAAACCAAATTTAGCTTGTTGGGTGTAACTACTACGTAAATTTGGATCAAAAACAAAATCCACACTTAGTTGTGGGATCTCAGAAAATGGAGTAGGTGGTTTATTTGTTTCTTCAAAACGTCGGTTAGGAAGATTAAAAGGAATCAAAGAAAAAGGAAAGACTAAAGTTAATATGCTAAATCTATCATCCTTAAAATTATTTACCACTGAAGCCGGCCCATTTAAAGGGGAAGCAAAAAACAGCCCATAAGCTGCTTTAACATTTAATTTAGAAATTGGGCGATAAGAAATAGCAAGCCTTGGGCTAAAATTTCCATTATTCTTAGGTGATCCTCCTATTCGATTTAAGTCATAACGAATACCAGCTTTAAGTATTAAATTTTCTCTTAGTCTAAAATCATCTTGGAAAAATGCACTAAATTGCTTTGTTGGAGTTTCTATTTCGCCAGGGCCAAAACCTTGTGTAAAAAATATTGGTAAAGAAAAATCGCTTAAATCTAAGTTTTTAGGAAACCCAGCAAACATTGTAGGAAGTGCTGTAGAAAGAAAAGAAACAAAAGCTTTTTGTTCTGCTGTACGTAAACTTGGGTCAAAAGCTTCTAGACTACTAAACTTTGGTAAGTTAGGAATCCCTGAAAGTTCTGTAAAATCTAGATCCCTAAACGATGTACTACCTTGACTAAAAAATGATATTTTTCCTGTAGATTTGGTGTAAATAAAATCTGTACCAAATTTGATTTGGTTCTTACCTTTAACTAAACTAACAATATTGACAAATTGGTAGATTGAATCTTGTCTAGGTTGTGGTAAAAGACGAGAACGACCAAATAAAGCATCTCCTTCAGGTGAACTTAATGCAACTCTTGGCCCTTCACCATAAGGAGCAATATTTGTGTCTAGCTTTGTATAAAGAAAGCGTGTTTCATTTACTAAATTTTTATTAGGATTAACATAAGTATTATTTAATGCAATAGCTTGATTATCTAAAATTAAAAAGCCACCATTGGTTAAATCTGACTTGCCACCAAAACCATCAAATTCTCCATTGTAATTAGAATCTAAGTTATAACGTAACCACAATGAATTATTTTTTGTTACATTATAATCCGCCCTAGCAAATACATAAGTATTAGCAACAGAAACAGGGACAAAACCATTGCTAAGAGAAAAGCCCCGTCTTTTAGCAGACTCCACTAAGATGTTAGGTACAGTAATTAGCAGACTACGATTTTGTGTAAAACGTTCAAATCCAACAAAAAAGAAAGCTTTATCTGTTTTAATTGGGCCACTTAAACTACTACCAAATTGATAACGCTCAAAAGGAGGTTTAAAGCTAAAAAGAGCATTTCGTGCAGAAGTTTGTTTTGTGCGACCTAAACCAAAAAGCGAGCCTTTAAATTTATTTGTCCCACCACGGGTAACAATATTGATAACGCCACTTAAGGCGCGGCCAAATTCGGCTGAGTAGTTGTCTGTAACAACTTGAAATTCTTGTACAACATCCTGGCTAAAAGTTGAACGCACATTTCCTACACTAGCATCATTATTACTTAATCCATCTATAGTAACATTGTTAAAGCGTGAGGGTTGATTATTAATAGAAATAAGTAAACTAACAGCTACAGAAGCTTCCGGGGTACGACTAAGTACAACACGAGGTGCAAGAGTAGCAAATTGTAAGAAATTCCGTTGGTTTATAGGTAAAGCTTCGATATCTTGACGGCGAAATTGTGTGCTACTTTCGGTTTTGTCCGACAATATCAAATTCTCTGAATTTATTTCAACAACTTCACTTGTTCCTTTTGCTCTTAGCTCAAAGTCTATAATTGCTGTTGTTCCAATAGTTAGAACTAGATTTTCTTCTTTTGATTCAAAGTCTTGCAATTCAGCCTTAATTTTATAAGTACCTGGAGGTAATTGGAGCAAATGATAAAAACCTTTTTCATTTAATTGAACAGTACGTTTTAGATTAGTTTCTATTTGTGTTGTTTCAACAGTAACACCAACTAAGATTTTTCCATCGGTATCTTTTACCGTTCCAGTAATTGTTCCTGTAGTTGCTCCACTAAATTGAGCCATTACAGTTAAATTAAGGAAAAAGATTAAAAACCCTAGTAGAAATATTGATTGCAGAAAGCGTAATAAACTCATGAAGTTAGCTCCCACTTAGCTAAATACAACTAACAGCCTTTATTTATAGTATTTTTTGACGATCCTTAGTGTAAAGATTTTTGAAAGCTGTAATTATATATTTTTTTCTTTAACTACCAAATAATATTATGTTTACTCATATAGTAAAATCCCTTATGTGTTAGGATATTGACACCTCTAGTAAAAACGCTAGAATTAATTTGTTTTGCGCTTGATCCAAATTATTGCACCATTGAGGTTTTGATAAGTTTATGTTTACACAGATAAGCTCACTACTTAAGCTATTTCCTATAGCAATTCAAGAGAGTGAGCAAATTTACCGCCCCGAAGTTCCACTACTTCCAGGACTAGAAAAGTTTGCACAAACCAACAATATAAGTTTTCTATATAGCTTGGATACATTTGACATAGTGATTATTTCACTTTATTTTGGCATCCTTTTTATTTTGTCTTTATATGGATTTTACCGACTAAAATTAGTTTATTTATTTTTTCGCTATCTTCCCCACGCTCCTAAACCGAAAACAGAATTTTCTGAACTACCTAAAGTAACTGTTCAGCTACCGTTATTCAATGAAATGTATGTAGTCGAACGCTTAATAGAATCTGTAGCAGCAATAGACTATCCACGAGAACTGTTAGAAATTCAGGTTTTGGATGATTCAACAGATGAAACTATAGCAATTGCTTCTTGTGTAGTTGAACAGTATAAAAAACAAGGTTTTGATATTGTTTATCTTCACCGTACAGATCGCACAGGTTTTAAGGCAGGAGCATTAGAAGCAGGTCTTAAAAGTGCTAAAGGTCAATTTGTAGCTGTATTTGACGCAGATTTTCTTCCACGTCCAGATTGTATCAAAAAAATGATCCATTATTTTACTGATGAAAAAATTGGTATGGTACAAATGCGTTGGAGTCATATCAATGGTGATTACAGTCTGTTAACTAAAATTCAATCTATTATGCTAGATGGACATTTTGTTGTTGAACAAATGGCACGTAATCGTTCTGGTAGTTTCTTTAATTTTAATGGCACGGCTGGAATGTGGAGACGAGAAGCTATTGAATATTCTGGCGGTTGGCAACACGATACCTTAACAGAAGATACAGATTTAAGTTATCGCGCTCAACTAATGGGCTGGCGATTTGTTTATCTTTTAGATGAAGATGTTCCAGCAGAACTACCTGTAGAAATTAATGCTTTTAAGGCTCAACAACGACGCTGGGCCAAGGGCTTAATTCAAGTAGCTATAAAGCTTCTAGGACGTATGTTAAAAAATGATAACCTCCCTACTAGAGTTAAAGTAGAGATGTTTTTCCGCTTAACTAACAATATTGCAGCACCATTAATGATCTTACTTGCACTACTTCACTTACCTGTGTTGATTGTTCGTTATAATCAAGGTTTCTTCCATTTACTACTTTTTGATGTTCCTATCTTGCTATTTTCCTCACTCTCAGTAATAGCCTTTTATGGTTCAGCACAATATTACTTACACCCTACAACATGGAAAAAGCGATTAAAATATCTACCATTAGTTATGGGAATGGGCATAGGTCTTACTTTTAGCAATGCTCGTGCAGTAATAGAGGCCATTTTAGGCGTACAATCCTCATTTGTACGTACACCTAAATATAAAGTAGAAAGTCGTCAAGATAATTGGCTAAGTCAAGCAATGAAATACCGTCGCAATATGGGCTTAATTCCTTATTTAGAGGTCTTAACAGCTATTTATTTTGTTGCTACTATTTACTATGCTTTTACTAGGTCGATCTTAGGAACAATTCCATTTTTATTTATCTTTTTGTTTGGTTATGGTTATACAGGAATAATGTCAATGTTTCAGTCTACTTGGCAAAGATTTTTTAAGACTAAGTAAATTACACTCTGCCCAAGTTATTATAAATAAGACAGCTTATAGCTGATTAAAACTTCGCACTCTTAGGGAGATAAGCAAGACTATGTATTTAAGAAAAACTTCTACTATTCGCTTTATTACCCTGATTTTATCACTTACTTTATTATTTGCTGCTTTTACAATAAACCCATCTCAAGCAAATGTTTCTAATACTGTACTACTTGCAGAACAACCATTGAGTGAATATAAAGTTAGACGTGAAAAACTACTAGAAAAAGTACGTGATGGTATAGTAGTAGTTTTAGCATCAGAAGAAGATGACCTAGGTGTTGGGGCAAAGTTTCGCCAAAATGATAATTTTATGTATTTAACAGGTGTGGATGTTCCTGACAGTGCTTTGGTACTTGTGCCAAAAGGCTATCAAGGTGCAAAAGAATGGTTGTTTTTACCTACCCCAAACCCTTTTATGGATCAATGGACTGGCCCACGCCCAGATATTTCTGAGCAAACTGCTCAAGCCTTTGGAGTTGAAAGAGTTGCAAGCTTAAAAGATCTACCAAAAATCCTAGGCGAAATAGCTCACACTGCTGATTTTCAAAAGTCAGGGGAAAAAGTTTATACAGTTGTCCCACCTAGCAATTACACTCGTTTAGTTAGAGAAGAAAAATTTACTGAACAGCTACGTAAAATTAGCGCGACAGTAAATCTTAATCCTATAGCTCCATTTTTAGCAGATCAAAGAATGTTAAAAAGTGAGCCAGAACTTTCCTTAATTAAGCGTGCTATTGATATTACAGAACAAGCTCATAAAGATGTACTTAAAAATGTTCAACCTGGAATGTTTGAATATGAGCTAGAAGCTCTTATTTTAGGGCAGTTTTACCGTAATGGAGCGCAGCGTCCTGCTTTTCCTTGTATTGTTGGTTCGGGCATAAACTCAACTATTTTACATTATGAAAAAAATCGTAAGAAAATAGAAGATAATGATTTAATAGTAGTAGATATTGGTGCGGAATATAATTATTATGCTGCTGATATTACACGCACTTATCCAGCAAATGGACGCTTTACCCCACGCCAACGTGAAATTTATAAACTAGTTTTAGCGGCACAAACAGCAGCAGCAAAAGCCTTTGAGCCTGGCAAATCTACTATGCATGACCTAGACGCAGTTGCACGTCAAGTAATGCGTGAAAGTTCGTTAAAAGATTCTAAAGGCAGGTCATTAGACCAATTCTTCCCACATGGCCTTGGGCATTTTGTAGGAATGTATGTTCATGATGTAGGTGATTATAGTCGTCCGCTACCTGTTGGATCAGTGATTACTATTGAGCCTGGGATTTATTTACCAGATGAAAAAATTGGTGTTCGTATAGAGGATGACTACCTAGTTACTAGCACTGGGCTAGTTAAACTCTCTCAAAATGTCCCTAGTGAACCAGAGGCATTAGAAAAGCTAATGGCAAAATAACATTAGTAATATTAATTAGCTCGTTTTTTACGACTACTTGTACGCACTGGTTTAGCCTCGTTTTTAGCAATTTCTGTTGTATTTGCTGTATTTGTTGTATTTACAGCAGCTAACACATCATTTAAGGATAAAGTTTTATCACTTAAATGTGAGGCTAAACTTTTAGCATAACGTTCTGCCAAAACTTCATTATCTTTTAAGTTAAAAACATATTCTCTAAAATTACGCCTCATAAGCTCATCAATTACTTCATGTGCTTGATTAGGGGAAAATAGCTTACAAGGATTGCCTATTACAATATGTTGAATAGGAACTAAAGTTTCTGCTGGCAAATGGGTTTGAATATGTACAATTGCCCCCAAAGAAACGGCAGCATTACGTCCAACTACTGAGCCATTAAAAACCGTTGCATTAGCACCAATAAAAGCGCGATATTCTAAAGTTGCACCAGAAATATAAGCTGTGGGGCCAACTAAAACATAATCTTCTAAAATACAAGGAAAAGCTTGTTTAGCTCCACCTGCACCACGAATTACAGCATTTTCCATTACTACTACTCCACGACCAATTTTTACTGGCGCACCCTCAGAAGTAATTACTGCCCCATAAAGAATCCGACTATCTGGGCCAATGGTGACATCGCCTGAAATAACTGCATTTGGTGCTATATAAGCAGAAGGATCAATAACAGGTTTCTTTCCCTCGTGTTCAATGATCATGATAGTTTTACACCTCTTGATTTTAGAAAATTTATTAACGTATTTTAGATATTTTTAACTGTTAGGTAATCGGAAAGAGCCTAGTGTAACGGCTAGTTGCTCAGATTGAGACAGCATTTCACGACTAGTTACAGAAAGTTGTTCAGAAAGTTTTGCATTACGTTCGGCGGCTGATTGTACTCTTTCAACAGATTTAACTATTTCACTAGTTGAGATAGATTGTTCTTGGCTAGCAGCCTGTATTTCATGAGTAACAATGGTTAACTCTTGTGTAGTTCGTAAGATTTCTTCTGTGCCAACTGATTGTTCAATAATAATATTATCAATATAACTTGATGTAGTAGAAACACTATCCACCACTATCTCTATTTGTGAAAGAGCAGAAACAACTTTACTAGATTGTTCTAGTCCATCATTAACCAGGCTAGTAGAAAGTCCCATTTGTTTTGCTGCTTGTGCAACATCTCTTTGTACTCCACCAATTAAAACGCCAATTTCCTCGGCTGATTCTGTAGTACGTTCTGAGAGTTTACGAACTTCTTCAGCAACTACACCAAAACCTAATCCATGTTGACCTGCTCGAGCAGCTTCTATTGCAGCATTTAAGGCTAAAAGATTTGTTTGCTCCGCAATAGCATTAATAACTTCTACTATTCTTCCAATAGCAGCAGCATGCTCACCTAAACCATATATTGTGTCCGCCGTGCTAGTTATAGAATGATGTATCTCCCTCATCCCTGAAGAAGCTTGTTCTACAGAATCTCGTCCATCTTTAACTACTCCGCGAGCAGAGCCTACTAGTTGTGTTAAATCCTTAGTTCCAGCAGCAATACGCTGCATACGAATAGACATATGCTGAATTGCAGTAGTTGTTTCTACTACACTAGAAGCTTGCGATTCTACACTTTTAGCAATAAGTTTTATATTGGTAGAAAGCTCTTCAACTAAAGAAGCCATATCTTGAACTGCCGCTGCTACCATTTCTGTATCTTTTTGGAGTTGTTGACCAGATTTAGCCAAAGTTTCTGACATAGCTTTTACTTGATCAGAACAACTCTTTACTTTTACAGTAACTATTCTTAAAAATTGCACCATTTTTTGGAAAGCATCTCCAAATGTGTCATTAGTAGACTGAAGCTCTATTTGTAAGCTAAGATCGCCTCCTGCAATTCTATCTGCAATATCAGACGCTTGTTGCAGATAAATAACCATTTGGTTCATTTCTTTAGCTAGAAGTCCAATTTCATCATCTTTATTTTTTAGCTCAGTAGCAACAACATTTAAGTTTCCTCGTGCAATATGTTTAGCAATATTAATTAATTTATTTATAGGTTGAATTAAAAGTTGACGATTTAGAAAAATACTAGAAGTAATTACTAAAGCAAAGCCAAGCACAATTACTAATATTATCTGCCAAATAAAACTAGTAATTTCTTTATCTGTTTTATCTACAGGAACTACTATTTCTATTACTCCTCTTACATCTGATTCTTTCCAATCTTTTTTCGGTGACTCTGGGTTAGCATTATGACATTCTACACAAGATTTACTCATTATGTCAGCAACAGCATAACGTAGCGACATTTTACCATTTACATTTTCCATTCGATAAAAAGGTATTTGAGGCTGTTTTTCTAGTTTATCTAATGCTTGCTGTTGAAATTCATCTTTTTTTTCTGCTGCACGAGAAGGAAAAGGATAACGACTATATAAGTATAATCGACTACTATTTGTTTCAGTAAAAAGCTTTTCGCCTAGATGATCTTTAAAATCATAATTAACTTTTATGCCTGACTCTTTAGCCCTAGTAACAATTTCATCTGTATAAAAAGCCCTTAAAGTAGTAACTTGCCTAGCTAAACTTTCTGCCTTTTGCATTTCCATTGCTAGTATAGTTTTTTCTTTAACTTGAAATATTACAAATAGGCATAATAGTAATACTAGCATCGCGCTAATTACTAATGCTAAGAGTTGTTTATTTTGCAGTGATTTTATAGCCATAAGATATTTTCTTAAAGTATATTTAGGCTAATATACTAAAGTCACCTTTAGATAAAATTAAATTTAGGCTGGGATTCCAACTACTTTATTTCATCAATAAGTTTAGGTTGTTTGCCCATAAAGACTTTTTACTAAATCATCTAACTTACCAATTTCTTGAGAACTTAAAATTTTCTTTAAGTCCAACATAACAATCAATCGATCATTATGTTTAATAACTCCAATAATATAATTATTTCCTTGTCCGCTAATTAGCTCTGGTGCTGGGCCAATAGCCTTATCATCAACACGTATTATTTCAGATGCAGCATCAACCAACATACCCATTAACTTATCATCTATTTCTAGGATAATAATCCTAGAAGTTTTTTCTTTAGATTCTGCTATTTGTGTATGAAGGCGTTTACGCATATCAATGATGGTGACTATCTTACCACGTAAATTAATAATACCTTCGACAAAATTATAAGCATCTGGAACTGGAGTTATATTTTGAAAAGGAACAATTTCTTTTACTAAGCTAATTTCTACAGCAAAGATTTCACTAGCAACTTTAAATAAAATTAATTGTTTGTTTGCCATGCAAACTCCTGTTTTTAGCTTAGGCTAACAATCTAGTAATTACTTCTTTTAACCTAATCGTAGAAATAGGCTTAAGTAGATATTCATTAGCACCTAAAGTTAAACCTGCTTGTATCTCATGTCTTCGCCCTTAGTACTAATAATAATAATTGGTACATTTTTGTTATTTGATTCTTGCCTAACTTTTGCAACTAGATCTAGCCCTGTCATATTAGGCATTTTTATATCACTTAAAATTAGGTCAAAATTTCCAGCCGCAAATTTTTCATAACCATCTTTACCATCTACTGCTTCAACAAAAGTTAATGGCCCGATTCCATCTAATTTACGAACCGCCATAATTAATAACTGTCGCATAGTAGCAGAATCATCAACTACTAATACTTTTCTATCTGCCATCTTAATTTTATCTCCTAAAAAATTTATAGTTTTAACTTTGTCTTAAAAGATTCATAAACCCCTCAATAGTGCGGAGTTTACGTTCTGTACCTTGATATAATTTAGCACATAAAAGAGCCGTTGCAGCTTGTCCAGCTAAAAGGTTTAATAGCTCAAAATCTACTGGAGTAAATTTTTTTTTATGACTAAGAAACTTGTAAATACTAATTACTCCTACTAGCTCATTAACTGCTTCATTACCAGATTTAGCAGGTAGTGAAATTTCTAATGGAACAGCAATTAATATATCTGAATCTTTATCTCCACGATAAATTTTTCTTTTTACAGCCACTTCTCCTTCAACACCTTGGCCCAGTAGAATTTTCTTTTACTCTGATGCTTTAATTCTGCGAGTTCGCCACCCATAAAACTTAGCTCTGTCCCTGCTTCATTTAAGGTAAAAACTGCAAACTCTTCAGCCCCTATTAAATTACTAAGAATGTCTACGATGATATTAACCACCATTTGAGAATCTAAAGTAGAATGCAATTGATAACTAGCAACATAGAGGTTAATTAAACCTTCATTTTGTTTTTCCATCTCAAGATAACGATTAATAAAATTTTTACTTTCTGTTCTAATTGATAAATTTTGTGTTTGTAAATTTTTTAACTTCTGCTTGTAGTTTTTTAACTTCTGTCTGTAAAGCATGCTTTCCTAAAGAATTATTTTCTGATAGCTCGGTTTCTAGTTCATTTACTTTTAATTTTAATGCTTCATTTTCTTCAAATAACTCTTTTGCTAGTTCTTGAGCTTGTTCAAATTCTGATAAAAATATCTGCCCCCTGAAAAAAAAATCTAGTAAATCCTCTTTGGACATATACTGTACTTAAAGCTCCTAATAATAGAATACCTAGTAATATCTATAGTTTATCTACTACTGTTATGTTTAGTGTTACTTCTCCACAAGGAGTATTTAATGGAAAAACTAAAGTTTCTACCTGTTGAGTAGCAACTTGCAGGGGAGTTTCCATAATAACTATTGGGGGAGTTATACCAATATTCCAGTTCTGATCATTAATCCAGGATATAGCACGACCTACAGCCATACCTGTTAGTTCTGCAATACAAGAAGCTACCATTGTTTTTGGAAAAGTAGTTTTACCCATCATTCTTTCTGACATCTTAATAGCGGTATTAAGATCCATTTGTAGAATAATTTTCCCTAGTACATCGCCCCCTAGGTCAACTAAGGTAATTACTTTACCCTGTACTTTAGGAGTATTAGCCAAACTAAGCGGGCCTGTGGCAACATTTGAGTCTAACACTTCGCTAAAAATTTCTTTAGTAATTTGTACAAAAGCTTTAACAAATTCTAATCTCATAAATTTCTAATTTCTAAAAAATTACTTTGTTAAAACATCAACAATGACACGCTTTAGTAATTCTGCTTTTATTGGCTTAACAACAAAATGTTTTGCTCCAGCCATAATAGCTTGTTTGACTTTTTCTTTATAACTTAAAGAACTAACCATAATAATGCAAGCTGTTGGATCTAAATCACAAATTTTCTGAACAGTTTCAACCCCATCAATCCCCAGCATTACAATATCCATCATAACTAGTTTTGGTTTTATTTTCTGATAAATTTCTATTGCTTCAATGCCTCCAGATGCCATTTCAAAAGAAATCTTTTCTTGCCCCAATAGATCTATCATTAATTCCATCAAATGTATACGAGCAAACTCAGAATCATCAACAATTAAACAAGTAAAAGCAGCTATTTGTATTTGCTCAATATTATTTTCTGTCACAGGCGTAAACCCCCACTTTTTCAACTAAATAGTCTGGTATTTTCTCTAGGGATACTACTTCATCAACATATCCCTTAGCCAAAGCTACTTTAGGCATACCAAAAACTACACAACTAGCTTCATCCTGTGCCAAAGTGAGTCCTCCAGCTTGCTTTATTTTACCTAATCCAATAACCCCATCTTCGCCCATGCCAGTCATAATTACCCCAATAGCATTATCACCATATTCTGTAGCGGCTGAGGCAAAAAGCACATCTACCGAAGGACAATGACCAGACACAGGAGGTGCTTCACTAACCACAACAGTAGCGGCTAAGGGACGTTTTTTAACATACATTTGACGACCACCAGGAGCAATTAAAACTCTACTTGCTAAAATTAAATCTCCATCAGCAGCTTCCTTTATTGGAATTGCACTAAGTTTATTTAAGCGTTGTGCTAGTTGTGCTGTAAAGCCTTCTGGCATATGTTGAACTATTAAAACTGCTGCTGCTAAATTTTTTGGTAATTTTGGTAGTAGCCAAGAAAGTGCTTCTGGCCCTCCTGTAGAAATACCAATACAAATTAATTTTGCTGCCTTTTCTTCTGATTTTACTATTTCTGTTAACTTCTTTTCAAATAAGGGTTTTTCTTCTTTGTTTGTCTCTTTATCTATTTGCTTATCACATAGATTAAGAACTTTTCTACTACGATAATTAGCTACAGCCTTTATCTTTGCTACTAGTTCTTGAGCAATAATATTTATCTGATCAGGTACAAGATTTTTAGGCTTTGCAACAAAGTCTACAGCACCTAACTCTAAAGCCCTTAATGTTATTTCTGCACCTGGTGAAACTAAAGAACTAACTATAATTACTGGTAAATGATATCTTGAAACAATATGTTCAAGTGTGGTTAACCCATCCATATTAGGCATTATAATATCTAAAGTAATTACATCTGGTTGATATTGCTCAATCTTTTTTAATGCTAAAATCCCATCCATAGCTGTTGCAACAACTTCAATTTCTGCATCCTGACTTAGCATTGCTGAGATCAGCTTACGCATTAAAGCTGAATCATCTGTTATTAATACTTTAATTTTATCTCTTACTAAAATCATAAAAATTATTTAGTTGCAACACTTAAACTACTTCGTCTAAATATTGCTCCAACATCAAGAATTAGTACAATACGCCCATCCCCTAAAATTGATGCCCCTGTAACTAAATCAGAAGTTATCCATTGTTGATCAACTGCTTTTACAACTATTTCTTTTTCACCTATTACTTTTTCTACTACAACTCCAATTCGCCTTTCTCCTAGTCCAATTACTAGGGTAATGGCATTAGTGGAATCTTGCTTATTACCTAAAAGTATTGCACTTAAATCTATTAATGAATACAGTGTATCTTGTTTACTTAATACTTTATGCTTACCTATTTGTTGAATATCTTCTTTATTTAATCTAATTATTTCTACTATACTATTAAGAGGTAGCGCAAAAACTCTCTCCCCTAAACTAAAGAGCATTGCTTTAATAATAGCTAAGGTTAAAGGTAGTATTAAAGTAAATACTGTTGACTTACCTAAAACACTACTAACTTCAATGCTCCCTTTTAGGTCAGAAACAACCATTTTTACTACATCCATCCCAACACCACGGCCAGACACGTTTGTTATTTGGCTCGCAGTAGATATGCCACTTAAAAACATTAAATCATATGCTTCTTGATCGGATAGTAAATCAATCTCTGCTTTTGTACGTAATTTTTTCTCTACAGCCTTTTCTTTTAATTTTGTTATATCAATACCACGACCATCATCTTGAATCTTTATAACTACTTGATCGCTTTGATGATATGCCTCTAGTATAATTTTTCCTTGAGGGGATTTATTATTTTTGATTCTTTCTTCAATAGGTTCAATCCCATGATCAACCGCGTTACGTACCAAATGCAAAAGAGGTTCATAAATAATATCTACTACACGTTTGTCTAATTCTGTTTCTTCACCAATAATTAATAGTTCTATTTGTTTTCCACCTTCTTTAGCTAAATCCCGAATTACACGAAAAAAGCGATTAAAAGTTTGATCTAAAGAAATCATTCTTACTTCTAAAACAGCCTTTTGCATTTGTCCTAAAAGTCTTCCTAACTGCGCATCTATGTCTACTAGACGATTTATCCTAGGGTTTTTAGAAAACTCAGTTTTTAATTGTTGGCTTATTTGATTTAACATTGACCGATTAATTATTAATTCTCCGACTAAATCCATTAATAAGTTAACTTTATCAACACTAACCCTTAATAACTCAACCGCTAAATTTTCTTTACTTTGTTGGACAATATTTTGTGTTTCTATTGTTTGTTCTTTAGCTAAATTATTTGGTTTTACAATTTTGTTGGATAAATCAATATCTTTTGATAAATCAATATCTATAGATATCTCTTTAGGCTTATCTTGCTCTGTTGACTGATACAATAACTTTGATTCTTGCTCAGAAAAAAGCCCTTCTACATCTGCAACTTTTATTTTTGTAATAGTAACTTCACTAGTTACACCTACTACATTAGCAACTTTTTCTATTCTTGGTAAATCTTCTGCCAAAAGTATTATTATAACTTTATCTAGTTCTTCTACTTGCTCATCTTCAATATCAGGAAAGCTTGCTACTATTTCCCCAACCCTACTTATTTCTCTAAGTAATATTAAAAGTCCTGCCCCATGCATTGAGCAATCTATATCAAATCTTGCTACTAGCTTACATAATTCTACTGGTTCATTTTGTAGTGCTGTTTTAATACGTAGCTTTTGGTACTCATTTAACTTAAGTTCTATATCAATTTGTTTATCTGATAGATTTCTACTTTTTACATGCTTACCAACAAAGCCTTCAATTCGGTCAACTATAGAGTCTATTTCTAAAGGAGCATGTACCCATTGACGTTTACGTTCTAACATATCAGTTAGAGAATCAATTCCAAAAAGTAGCAAATCCAGAATTTCTATAGTTGACTCAACATTTACCCCTCCCCATAAAGCTATTAAGTCTTCTAATTTATGTGCTACTGTGCCAATTTCACCAAATCCAACAGAATTAGCATCTCCTTTTAGTGTATGAAGTGTACGTTGCAATTGACTAAGAGATTCTACGTCATCAAATCTTGTTTCTAGCCTTAACAAAGATTGATTAGCATTGTCCAAAAGCGTTGCTGCTTGATCAAGAAAAAACAACATCAATGTTTCTAATTCTTCTGGACTAAAAAAACCACTATCTTCTTTCATAACTTTTAGTTATTTCTCCCGACGATAAACAATTCCATTATTAACATAAACCATCTTAAAATGATCACTTATACCTTTTAGCGTTTCAGCATGACCAATAAAAATATATCCCCCTAATATTAAACTATTAGCAAAACGTTCTACTAATTGTTTACAACCTTCTTGATCAAAATAAATCATTACATTGCGACAAAAAATAATGTCAAATTCCTGCAATCCACTGTTATGTTTAAGGTTATGGTAATCAAATGTCACCAGCTTTTTAACTCTATCCTTAATCGTATAGCCATCTTTATTTTTTAGTAAAATATCGGTCTAAATAATCTTGTGGAACTGCTTTTATTTGCATTAAGTTATAAAAACCTTCTGAAGCTATTTCTAACATTCTCAAAGAAATATCTGAAGCTAAAATCTTTATATCCCAACGGTCTACAAAAGGAATATTTTCAAGCAAAGTCATAGCAATAGAATAAGGTTCTTGCCCAGAAGAACAGCCCGCGCTCCAAATACGCAATTGTTTATTAACATCAGTTTTTTTCTTTGTTAATAACTCAGGTATTACTACAGAGCTTAAAATGTCAAATTGTGGCTGATTACGAAAAAAACTTGTTTCATTAATTGTTATGCTATCAACTAAAGTAGCTAACTCATCTCTACCAGCAGAATTTACAGTTAAATACTGGTAGTAATCTTTATAGCTACTAATTCCACATTGCTCCATTCTTCTGCGTAAACGATTAGCTAACAAAAAGTTTTTATCCGGTTGAAAATCAATACCGCAAATATCATATATTAATGCGCGAAAGAGTTTAAATTCCTCAGTGGTCATTGATTTACTTTTAGATAGATTTGCTAGTTATTTTTGTTATCTAAATAGCGATGATATGCTATTAACAACAAGTATCGCAAGAACATAATTTTTTGTTATTTTTTTGTTAGGAAAAGATACTCTTTCAAGTAAATATTATTAGTATATAACCTTAGTATCCTAATCTCTTTAAGCTTATCAATATACTAAGGAAAGATAATAAAAAATGATTTAACAAATTGACTTAAAAGTAAACATCAGCCTAACATTTGCTTATATAAATTGAAAAGAAGGTGACATCAAAGAAAAGTAATTTTTAGTAACTTAGTTTTATGCTTTAGTGTTGCTTAATTTTTGTTCTAGCAACATTTTTTCCATCATTAAACCTGATTGGCTAATTAAAATCTCTAGCTCATCTAAACTACCTAATCCACGATCTCCTGGATAATTATCTCCATAAAGTATGACTCTTACTTTGTTTTCTACTACTAGAGGAATACCAAAACCTGTTAAATTAAGGTTTTCTCCTCCTAATTGCTTAAGTATTTCCCGATCATAAGTATTTAAGTCTAAAGCAGCAATTTGAGTTTTACAATTCCTTACCACGCGATTTAATAAAGAAGGTAAACTTAGATCAAAAACAATGCTATTGTCGGCTGAAACGCTATCAATAGAAAGCCCAAATTGACCTAGGCTTTGAGCCTCATCATCTTTTACTAAAAACAAAACTCCTCTACTGCATACTTCACTAGCTAATCTCATCACTAGCAAAGTTACTTCCCCGTGAAAAGATTGTTGCTTTAATTCTTCAAGTAAATATTTTAAGTGTAATATTGCTTTTTCTACTGAATTAATACTATCAGCATCATCCCTAGCGCGGGACGGCTCCATATAATCATCTAGCTCTTTTAATAAATCTTCACTACTAGTTGGACTAGTAATTATTTTTTTAACTTCTATAAAAGTTCCATCTCGTCGTCTTTCATCTAGCAGTCTAGTAGCTTCTTGAACTAGTTCATCTATATTTAAACCTTCTGTATAAACATAATCTTGTGTAATATAAGGAAGTCCGCGACCTATTGGAATAGCATTTAATTTAATTTCAAATGTTCCTCGCTTCCAGGAGAGTAACTCTGCAACAGAATCTTGAATTTGTTGTTTTATAGCTTTTTGCAAATATTCTCGGCTAACTTTACCTTTTTCTACAAGAATTGAGCCTATAAGCCTAGGTTTATCCATAGAGCTTTGAATTTCTAAAGCTTCCTCTAGGTCTTCTTCTGTAATTATTCCATTTTGTACAAATATTTCACCTAATGAATAAAGAATTGCATCTGTACTTGCTTGTACTATTTTTCCACGAATAAAGACTAACATCCCACGTTGACCTTGATCACTCCTAAGAATCACTGTGCAAGTTTTACCACTAATGGACAATATATGTAGTATATCTGTTAAAGGAAAATCGCTTAACTGCCCTGTTAGCTCCATGTGCGCCCCGAAAAGATGTTATTTATTGCTATGTTAGTGAATTAATTTGTTATTAAAAAAATATTAAGATAAACAATAGTAACTATAGCTGAATTTATCAGCAAGATATTTTTATCTATCAAAAATAAGCTCAAAATTTTATTTAAATAAATTTATGCAGTAATTGCTTGTTCTATGACTTATTGTCAATTTAGTATTTTCTTATGCCAAAGAAAAAACAAAATTTTTTATTTAGTCCACAATATACTGATCAAAAAAATGTTACTGAACTAATTTTTAGGTTAAAAAAGCTTTATCCTGAAGCAAAATGCTCGCTCAACTATAACACAAATTTTGAGTTACTAGTTGCCACCATTCTATCAGCGCAATGCACAGATGAAAGAGTTAATAAAGTAACTGCTATGCTTTTTCGTAAGTATCGCACAGTTGCTGATTATGCTAATTCTGAACTTTCAGAACTAGAACAAGATGTTCATTCTACAGGCTTTTACCGTAATAAAGCTAAAAATATTCAAGCTACTGCAATAAGAATTTTAGAACATTATAATGGTCAAGTCCCTGAAATAATGGAAGATCTTTTAACTTTGCCTGGTGTAGCAATTAAAACAGCTAATGTAGTTTTAGGGACAGGTTTTGGAAAAGCAGAAGGAGTTGTTGTTGACACACATGTTAGGCGTATTTCTCAGCGTCTTGGCTTAACCAACAAAGAAGACCCAAGAAAAATTGAATTAGAGCTAAAAAATATTATACCTGCTCAAGATTGGATAGAATTTTCTCATTTACTTATCTATCACGGACGACAAACCTGCAAGGCTATTAATCCTCAATGTCAGGCTTGTGCGTTATCAGACCTTTGCCCTAGCAGCAAATTAATTAGCAAATAAATTTTTATGCGCAAAGAGATACTTTCTTGGGAGCAATTAAGCTTAACTGAACAAGACAAGCTAAAAGCTATTTTAGAGAGTTTTGATAGTAATTTGAGTGCTAGCAAGCTCTTTGAGCAACTTCCACAGGAAACAAAAGATTCAATAATTAATTTATATTACTTAATGACTAGTAATAGAGTAGCTGGTAATCTTTGGCAATATGTTAAGTTGTTAAAATGGGCTGGGCCTAATCAATTAGGTGTTTATGCGGATGAAATAGATAAGTTATACAATCAACTTATTGATTCTAAAAATTTTGTTGGGGATGATTGGTTAACTTGTAAAGTAAAAGGATGCCATTGGAGTCAAAGACAAATATTGGTTAATCAAGAGCTTATTTCAACACATGGACTACAAATTTATCAACCTAAAGATATTAAACAACCTAAGCTTTTAGTAATAGATATTGACACTGTAGTATTTTCTTCCTGGTTAACTTTTCCTAAACATGCTTTAGATATTCTTTTACCTAACAAAGAGTTAAACGACCCTATGAAAGTTCGTCGCTCACTTGTGGAGCGAGGGATCTTTCCCGAAACTATGAGCTTGTGATACTCTGTTAATTTTCCAAAACTATCAAGAAAAACTATCAAGAAAAGGATATTTTCAAGCCAGTATGAGTAAAATGATTTTTGGGCCAACATTTGCCGAAATGCTTGAACCAAGCAAAATCCCTAGTGATATTCGTAGCCAAGCATTAAAAGCTAAATTAACTAATCCTCTTGATCCTATAAATTTATATAATATTACATGGAAAAATGAACAAGGCCGAGTAAACTATATTGTTCTACCTAAAGAACTTACAGGTATTGAAGCTAATATTGTTGTACTCTACGGCAAGCAGTTTCCTACGGGTAGCCACAAGGTTGGCCCGACCTATTCTATTGCAATGGAAAAACAATTAGCAGGTGAAATTGAGCCGGGACGAGATACTTTAGTTTGGCCTTCTACGGGAAATTATGGTATTGGTGGGGCTTGGGTTGGGCCAAGACTTGGTTATGATTCTTTGGTACTTTTACCAGAAATGATGAGTCAGGAACGTTTTGATAAAATTACTAGTTATGGGGCAAAATATATTAAAACTGTTGGTTGTGAAAGTAATGTCAAAGAAATTTATGACAAAACTAAAGAATTAGCCGCAGCAGACCCCAAGAATAAAATACTTAATCAATTTGAAGAATTTGGTAATTATCGTTTTCATTATGAGATTACTGGAAATAGCATAGTTGAAGCAGTAAAAGACTTAGCTGCAAGAGGTTATGGAAATGGACGGGTAGCCGCTTTTGTTTCTGCTATGGGTTCATCTGGAACCATTGCCGCAGGCGACCGCCTTAAACAATGTTTTTCAGAAGCAAAAACCATTGGACTAGAGCCTATTCAATGTCCAACACTTTATAATAATGGCTATGGCGGTCATGATATTCAAGGTATTGGTGATAAACACGTTACCTGGATTCATAATGTCTTAAATATGGATGCTATTATTTGTGTTGATGATGTTGAATGCAAAAAAGGCTTACAACTACTAACTGAAGAAACAGGGCTAGAAGTTTTATCTAACAGCTTTGGTATTGCTCAAGAAGTACTAGAACCTCTATCACAAATCTTTGGTATTTCAGGCATTTGCAATGTACTTGGAGCTATTAAAACTGCTAAATATTTTGAACTGAGCAAACGAGATAATATTGTTACTGTAGCAACAGATTCTATTGATCGTTATCCTTCTGTTTTACAACAATTAACTAATACTTATGGAAAAATGGATGAAACCGAAGCAGCTATTAGAGCAGTTTCTATTTTCCATAATGCAAAGCTAGATTGGATTAAAGAAGGAACCATGGATGTTAAAAAATCTTGGTTTAACCTTAAGTATTATACTTGGGTAGAGCAACAAAATAAAACTGTTGAAGAATTAAATGCACAACGTGATCAAGAATTTTGGCTATCACATCAGGAAAAAATTGCTGATATTGATAAACAAATACTTGCACATAGATAGATTTTACTAAACACTACTATTTAACCGAAATCTTATTTTTATTTGGTAGAAGTTATGAACCGAAAAGTTTTAATTGCTTTAGTTGCTTTTGTAATGGGAGTTGCAGCACTCTTTTATCTATATCCTAGATATTTTGGCGATAAAAAGGTGCGCATATTAGTAACACATTATGATTATCGTCCAGGTTATTTAGAGTTAGCTGGAATTGCAGAAAATATTGGTAAAGAGCCTGTAAAATATAACCCTCAGCTTTATGTAAAAGTATTTGATGAAAAGAAAAATTTAATTACAGAAAGCAAAGTATCACTTATGCCAAAACAAGAGGATAATCCTGATTTAACAGCACAAACCTTTGGAGAGTTTGATTGTTTAATCAAAGTGCCTTCAGGATATGGTTATGTTGATTGGGAACTAAGCCTTGATGGACTACCTTATCAAGTTGAACAAAAAAACAAATCTTTAGCGGAGTAATTAGTGAAAACAAAGCTATTATTGTTAATTCTTTCTTTATGTCTAATCTTTTCTTTTGCTTGTAAACAACAATCAGAAGAAAACGAAGAATCCCCAGAATGGAAAAAAAGTCAAATTAAATTGATTAATGATTTTTTTGCCGAGCAAGTTGCTGGTAAAGAAGCAAGAGAATTATATTGTCCTGGAGATGGTATTTTTAATAATGAAATTTATGGTGTTCAAAGTTGGACAATTACCGATGACAAGGCAACTTCGCAACAAGTAGGTCGTTTTGAAGTAAAAATAAATTGTGATCATGACGGTCAAAAAGTAACAGAAGATTGGACTATCTCCCTTTTCCGTCTTAGTGAAGATAGCTTTGAATACTGTATTTATAAAATTACTCCTACTAATGAAAATACTACTAAATAATAGTTATTTTCATCAGCAAAAATTATTTTTAGGAATAGAGTATGTTAGACAAAGTTAAGTCTCTTGTGATGCTTTCTGCACCACAAAAAATAGATCGCACCCTGCGAACAATGACAGCAAATTGGAGGTTGATGCCAGACTTTTTGGTTATTGGTGGTCAAAAATGTGGAACAACTTCTCTGTATCAATACTTAATCTCACACCCTTTTATAATCAGTGCAATGAAAAAACAAATGCACTTTTTTGATAATCATTTTGAAAAAGGCATCACTTGGTACCAATCACATTTTCCTTCTTATTTATATAAACATTATTTTAAGCAAATACATAAACAAGACTTTATAACAGGTGAAGCAACCCCTTATTATATTTTTCATCCACTAGCAGCAAAGCGTGTTGCTCATTATTTACCTAATGCTAAGTTTGTTTTGCTAATTAGAAATCCTGTTGAACGCTCATATTCTCATTACCATCATGAAAAAAGAAAAGGTACAGAAACTTTATCTTTTGAAGATGCTATTGCTAAAGAAGAAGAACGTTTAGCAGGCGAAAAAGAAAAAATGCTTGCTAATGATAATTACTATAGTTTTAACTATCAACGTTACTCTTATCTTGCTCGTAGCAGATACTATGAACAATTAACAGAATGGTTTAGCTACTTCCCTCAAGAACGCTTTTTTATTGTTAAAAGCGAAGACATGTACAAAGACACTACTGGTATAGTAAAAAACATATTTAATTTTTTACAATTACCGGAATTTCCCGAATTTAAGATAGAAAAAGATCAGTATTATAATGTTGGCAAATACGATAAAATGGATAGTGCTACTAGGGAGAAATTAGTAGAATACTTCAAACCACACAATGAAAACTTATATAAATTATTGAATAGAGATTTTGACTGGCACTAACAACTTAGCTAAGTAAGCAATCCACTAAAAATCATTAAGAGGTTTATATATTGATGAATCAAAAACGAGTGATACTTTCTAATGTCCATATTGTTGAAAAGGTGGATGATGAAGTTGAAATTGAAGTAAGTCTTTCTTATGGAGAATATACACAATCTAACAAACTAGTTTCTTCCAATCAACAACATCACCGCTTACGCTCTGTGGCACATGCTACGGTACAAGCCCTTAATGAATTACTCAGTAAATTAGTGGAAAACAAAAGTATCATATTTGGACTTCTTGATTTTAGAACTGTAGTTTTGTCAAACATTAATCATGCTGTTTTTTTAGTAGTAATAGAAATTACTGAAACTGATGAAAAAAGTTTTGTTTCCGGCTCATCTATAGCTCGTATTGAAGCACTTGATATTGAGGAAGAAGCAAAATTTAATGTTGCTAGAGCTATATTAAATGCTACAAACCGTAAATTAACAAAATATATCTAAAAGTAACTTTACTTATTGTCATTAAAAGTTAAATTTGCTCCAAAAACCAACTTGTCTGCATCAGCACGATAATTAATACTTGTAAGTGTTATTGTTTTTGTTGCTTGTGGTAAGGTTAAATTAGTCCCTATTACCCTAGGAAGTACAATAGGTTTAATTACACTAGCTACATCTACAGCTACATTTTGAGAAGTGTTAATATCTCGTCCTATCATTTGAACAGGAACCTTAATATCTAAATGGACATTAACTTTTTTAGCTACAGGTTTTAACTGAAATTCCGAACCTACTGCCTCAATTGTAAAAGCGACTTGATCCCGAAGACTAACCCCAATCTGCGGGCTAGTTTGGTATTCAATACCAATTTGTTTACCTCGTGCTTGTGCTTGGACTTGCCCGCTAGCATCAACAAATAGCTGGATTTGCCCATTTTTAATGCTTTGCAGTTCTGCATCTTTCAAATCCATTGCCCCATCACCATTTTCAATGTCCAAGTAGTTTTCATACTTGGCAAAACCTAAATCAGACTTAGAGGACATTACCCTACTACGCATTAGTTTAATGATAACATCTCGTGTGCTAGCTTGAGCAAACTCATCAACTAGTAAATCTAAAAAATGCCGTTTAACCATAACAGAAAAGTCTGTTTGGCTAGTTAAATTGCTGCTAAGCTCGTCTATTTGTTTATCTAGTTCTTTTGTGTCTAATAAATTTGTTTGTGTTTGAAAACTTGCAGGTGTTGGTTTAGGTGTTTTATTTTTTCTTTTTCTTTCACCTTGACCTTGAGTTATAGATAGATTTTCTACTTTAGCAAGTAATACTAGTCGTCCATTTAATGGAAGTAGTTCAATAATTTGAAAATGTCCTCTAATTCTTCGGGCTTCTGTGCTTATTTCATAAGCAACAGGTTTAGTCTGGCTATATTTATCCGCTGGGAGACTACGGTCAAAATCAAGCTCTAAGGGTAATGTAACTGGTGGTAAAAGCTTTGCTATCTGCTCTGGTGATGGAGTAGGAGCAGCAGCAGTAGTATTTTCACTTGTTTCAGCAGGTCTAATATCTACAATTTCAAATCTTGCTACTAAAGAGCTAGTTTCCGTTTGTTCTACTAATAATTTAGCTGTAATATTTAATTTAGTAGTTATGCTAATAAATGAATTAGTAGAAGTAAGGTCTGCTTGAAGTTGGGCTAAGGCTAAACCATTAAGAAAAACCATCCTAGGATTTACTAATTTGACATCAAATAAATTCCCTAAATTAAATTTACTTTGGGTTAACTCATTTAACAAATTACTAAATAGTTTTTCATTAAAAATTAAAAATAAGTCTGACTTGTCTTGCTTTTGCAACCTTTCTAGCTTTGATTTTAGCTCTGGTAAAAGGCTAGTTCGTTGCTCTAATACGGTTTCGCTAATTGGAGGAAATTTATTTTCTTCTACTTTTACTTCTTGAGTATTATTTGGGGAAGGATTAGAAGTATTTTCAACTTTTTCTTGTGCTAATAAACTGGAAGAAAAAAAACAAATAAGGAAAAAAACAAAAACCATTCTTATTTTTAATTCTAAGAAACTAAATAATTTGTCTGTCATTACTACCCTACCCTAACAGTGAGTTTTATTCTAGAAAAGCTATCTATTTGATTTATAAGGTTTAATAGTAGCTTACTGAAATTAAAGACTCAAGCCAGCAGAAAGTTCAATTATTGTAGCGGCTAGTAGCGGAATTAATATTTCATGATGACCTGTTAGGCTATATCCACGTCCAACACCAGCAACAGGACGTTTTACAACGTTAGTTAAAGGGCGATAATGTTGGATAAAATCCAAATTAGCAGTAGTAAAATCTTTTAGCGGTAAGCCTAAGTTACGTACTACAGTAACGGCTTTTAAGAATACTTCTGGCATAAGTACGGCTGACCCAAGGTTAAGATAAACCCCTCCATCTGTTAACTCTATAACTTCTGAACAAAATAGCCGGAAGTCATAATGAGTAGCAGCACCTAAACTTGCACCATTAGCCGATTTATGAATATGGACAATATCTGTGCCAATTGCTAAGTGGACAGTAAGAGGAATATTTTGTTGATAAGTAGCAGAAATTAAAGAAAGTTTTGAATTTGGTGCATTTTGAAGTTTTGCTCCTAAAGCTTCCCCAAGACCTATTTGTTTTTGGGTGGCAAACTCTGCTGCTAAGTTAACAAAAGCCCCTGTTTCCTCAGCCATTCCAAAATCACCTTTTCCTAAACTAGAATCAACATCTTCTGAAGTAAAACCTACAGTTGCAATTTCAAAATCATGAATTGCCGCAGATCCATTTATTGCTACTCCTGTAATAAAACCACGCTCAATTAAATCAATTAATATTGGTGCTAGCCCACATTTGATGACATGCCCACCTAAGCCAACTATTACAGCCCGCCCCTTTTGTCGAGCATCAACAATAGCTTGTGCCAAAGCTTTTAATTCTTTAATAGCTAAAATATTAGGTAAACTTGCTAGCCAGTTGCCAAAGCTAGAATTTTCTTTGTAGGGGTGAGCAAAGTCTTTAACAGTCACTTTGCTTGGTCGCTCTGATAATGAGTAACTTTGAGTTTTGGTTAAATCTATAGGGGAAACTTTGTAACGGCTCATTGATTTTATCAGCGGTTTATCAGTGATTTTACTAACTAATTATTTGCAATACCATAAAGCTCTGCTTCCACTAATTCGCAAAGAATATGTCCTATCATTATATGAACTTCTTGAATACGAGGGGTAGATGTACTAGGAACTATTAGCGCGTTATCTACCATTTTTATTAATTTTCCACCGTCTTTTCCAAGTAGTCCAATAGTAGCCATATTTAGCTGTTTTGCTTGTTTAACAGCTTCAATAATATTAGGTGAATTGCCGCTAGTGCTAATAGCAATAGCAATGTCGCCTCGCTTACCTAAAGCTGCAATTTGACGGCTAAAAACATGAATAAAAGAAGAGTCATTACTAATAGAGGTAAGTATTGAGCTATCAGTATTTAGTGCAATAGCAGGAATAGCAGGCCGGTCAGTAACATAGCGGTTAACAAACTCAGCAGCAATATGTTGTGCATCTGAAGCACTCCCACCATTACCAAATAAAAATATCTTCCCGCCTACTTTAAGTGATTCTACTAGCATACGCCCAGCACGGCCAATTTCCGCTGTATAGTCAGCAAAAAACCGACATTTTATATCTAGGCTTTGATGCACTATTTCTGTTATTTTTTCTATCATAAGTTTTACCAGTTAAACGCAAAAGTATAATTTAGTTAGAAGAAAAAAGACAAGCCTGCAAAGCTTTTCTCTTTTACCTAACTATAATAATAATAGTTTCTACTATTATTATTATGCTAAGAATAGCTACTAGTATCCAAGGAAGATAATTATTTTTTGTGTTTTGTACTTGTGTTTTATTTGTATCACTAAGTAAAAGATCTACATTATATCCTTGAACAGATTGGCTATCAGTTAAACTAATTTTTTTTGCTTCTGGAGAAGCACTTCTCTCTTCTACTTGTTCTAATACCTTCTTAAATTCTGTTTCTTTGCTTAAACGTTGTAGTTCAATCAACATATCCTTAGCTGATTGGTAACGATCTATTGGTTCTTTAGCTAAAGCTTTTAAGATAATTTGTTGTAATTGCTCAGATATTTCTTGAGATGGTTCAAATGGTTTTGGATCAGATTTTAGGATTGCATATAAAGTATCAATATGATTTGTATGATGAAAAGGTGCTATGCCTGTTGCCATTTCATAAAACACCGCACCTAAAGAAAATATATCTGTTCTAGCATCTGTGTTAGGCTCACATTGAGCTTGCTCTGGTGACATATACCCAACAGTACCTAATAAAGTACCAGGTTTAGTGCTAGTAGCTGCTTGATTTTGTTTGTCTTTAATTTTAGCTAATCCAAAATCTAATAGCTTAACTAAACCGTCCTTACGAATCATTATATTATCAGGCTTAATATCTCGGTGAATTATATTAGCAGCATGAGCAGATTCAAGAGCTACACACATTTGAATTGCTATATTTAGTAGATTTGAAAATGATGGTTTACCTTTTTTAAGTATTCTCTAAGGGTTTGACCTTCTACATATTCCATTACCATATAGTCTAGCCCTTGATATTGGCCTGCTTCAAATACGGTAAGAATATTAGGATGATTTAGGGCTGAGGCAGCTTTTGCTTCTTGAACAAAACGCCGACGTAGTTCTGTATCTAATGAAGCAGTCTGTTCTGTAAGAAGTTTAATCGCTACAGTACGTCCAAGATTTTTATCCTGGGCGCGGTAAACCTCGCCAGCACTTCCAGTGCCAAGCATTTTTACTAATTCATAATGTCCAATAGAAGTGCCAGCACCAATATTCATCAAACACGAAAAAGTAGTGAGGATTAAAGCTATTAATTAACTAAATTAATAGCTACGTGCTTCTGCCATTAATTCAGCAATTTCTTGAGGAGAAAGTCCACCACTTGGGCTAACTGTGATCTTTTGCTCTCTACCTGTTAAACAATCTCTAGCAGAAACATGTACAATGCCATCAGCATTAATTTCAAAAGAAACCTCTATTTGTGGTATTCCACGCGGAGCAGAAGGAATGCCTACTAAATCAAAGCGCCCTAAAGAACGATTTTCTGATGCTCTTTCATTCTCACCTTGTAAAACATGTATTTCTACTGTTGATTGATTATCTACTAGAGTAGTAAAAATTAAGCTCTTTTTAATAGGTATAGTGGAATTACGGTCAATAAGTTTAGTAAAGCGTCCTCCGTGAGTTTCTACACCTAAAGAAAGAGGAATAACGTCTAATAGAACTAAGTCTTTAACTTCTCCAAGCAGTACACCACCTTGTATTGACGCGCCCATTGCTACAACTTCATCAGGGTTAATTTCGCTAGAAGGACGACGATTAAAGATTTGTTCTACACGTTTTTGAACAATAGGAGAACGAGTTTGTCCACCTACAAGCAAAACTTTATCAATATCACTAGCCTTAAGTCTTGCATCCCAAAGGGCTTTTTGACAAGGATCTACAGTTCTTTCAACTAGATCCATTACTAAAAGTTCAAATTGATCTCTAGTTAAATTTTTTGCTAAATGTTTTGGCCCAGAAGCATCAGCAGAAATAAAAGGTAAATTAATAGGTGTTTCTGAAGTAAAAGAAAGGTCACATTTTGCCCGCTCTGCTGCTTCTTTTAAGCGTTGAAGAGCTAGACGATCTCCGCGAAGGTCAATACCTGTTTCTGACTTAAATTCATCAATTAGCCAATCAATGATACGTTGGTCAAAATCCTCACCACCTAAAAATGAATCCCCACAAGTAGATAAAACTTCAAATACTCCATCATTCATTTCTAAAATGGAAATATCAAAGGTTCCTCCACCTAAATCATAA
The DNA here is from genome assembly GCA_016713405.1 of Blastocatellia bacterium. Classification (NCBI taxonomy): domain Bacteria; kingdom Pseudomonadati; phylum Acidobacteriota; class Blastocatellia; species Blastocatellia bacterium. Next base: position 213,761 of record JADJPF010000004.1, on the reverse strand, counting down.
ACAGCAATTTTTTCATTTGAAGCTTTATTTAGCCCATAGGCTAGTGCTGCTGCCGTAGGTTCATTAATAATACGTTGCACATTAAGACCAGCAATTTTACCAGCATCTTTAGTTGCTTGACGCTGAAAATCATCAAAATATGCAGGTACTGTAATAACTGCTTCAGAAACTTCTTCACCCAAAAAATCTTCAGCAGCAGACTTTAGCCTCTGTAAAATAATGGCAGAAACTTCTGGTGGAGAATAATCCCGACCCTGAACACGAACCCGTGCATCACCATTTGGAGCTTCTGTTATTTCATAAGGACAAGAGTCCTTTGCCCTTTGTACTTCTGGGGAGTTATACTTACGCCCAATTAAGCGTTTTACGGCAAAAACTGTATTCTGGGTATTAGTAATGGCTTGGCGTTTAGCAATATGTCCTACTAAACGATCCCCTTTTTCAGTAAACCCAACAATGGATGGTGTTGTACGTCCGCCTTCTTTGTTAGGAATAATTTGGGCTACTCCGCCCTCCATTACTGCTACACAGCAATTAGTTGTGCCAAGATCAATCCCTATTATTCTACCCATTTTAATGTCTTTAATATAAGGAGTTAAGGTTTATAAAAACTTATTAAACTAGCGCGTTACTGAAGTATAAATAATTATGTATCAGTAATAAATCAGTAAGTTAAACTAAAATTAATGCTAGTAAGCTACTAATCTGACAAAAGTTGTGGTAGTTTATCACGCAAAAATTTCATTTGCAATAATCTTGTCCATAAACCTATTATTACTAGTTATTTCTGGTATAGTAGCGATCGAGTTGACTAATTTTCTATTACTAGGAATTTCACCTAAAGAATTCTTATGTGAGTGGTATTTTACTAAATTTAGTAACCCTTTTAAGGAGATAGACTAATGGAATTAGTAGATAAAATTCGTCGCAAAACGGTTGGATTAACAAACCAAGAAATAGCGCAAGAATTTCTACTAATACTTAAATCTCGTTTTGCTCCTCATTATCGCTATACAAAAAGCTTAATAATTAATCAAGAAATTACTGATAAAAAGCTTGAACAATCTTTAAGCTTACTTAATGAAAAAGATTTATTAAAATACTTTCAAAATAGAAAAAATGTAAAAATTTATTCTGGAATTAACAATTTAATAGAAACCTGCCAAATTTTTCAGGATAATTTTCCTGAAACTACACAAAAGCTTATTGATGAAGCAAATTTAATTTGTGAGCATAAATTTAGCTTTTTAGGTAAACAACTAGTTTATAATCAAGAAATAGACTGGCATTATGACCCAACAATAGATTATCGTTGGTCATCTATTCACTACAGTAAAATGCACATTATTGCTAAAAAACCTGGTAGTGATATTAAAATTCCTTGGGAACTAGCCAGACTTCAACATTTTATTACACTTGGACAAGCTTATCATTTTACCCAAGATGAAAAATATGCTTTAGAATTTCGTAATCAGCTTTTTTCTTTTGCCCGCAGTAGCCCAAAAGAAATAGGTATTCATTGGCTTTGTGCTATGGAAGTTGCGTTTAGAGCGATTAGTTTATGTTTATCATTTTATTTCTTTCGTAACTCTAAACACTTTGATTTAGACCTACTTAAGTTACTATTAAAACTTCTGCTTTCACATGCTGAATTTATTAAGTCAAACCTTGAATTTTCCATTCGTATAACTAGTAATCATTATTTATCTGACCTATTAGGGTTATTTTTTATAGGTGTTTTATTTCCAGAATTTAAGAAATCTCACACTTGGACAGATTTTGCATTAAAAGAACTGCTAGTTGAAATGGACAAGCAAGTTTATACAGATGGAGCAAATTGGGAAGCTTCCATTCCCTATCATGCTTTAGTAACAGAAATTTACTTATATGCCTTTTTACTTGCTAAAGAAAATCAAATAAAAATAGAAGATAAATACTGGAATAAATTAGAAAAAATGTTTCTATTTACTCGTGCTTACTTAAAACCTGATGCTACTGCTCCATTAATTGGAGATTGTGATAATGGTCGGGTAATTCTTTGGCAAAAACGTCCAGCAACAGATCAGGCTTATTTATTGGCAATAGCAGCAACTCTTTTTCAAGATGAACGCTTTAAGATACTGTCACAAGCAAGCCAGGAAAGTCTTTGGATTTTTGGTAATTTTGGCTGGGAAACACTTACAAGTTTACCTATTACAGAACCTCCAAGCTCAAGTAATTTTCCTAATACAGGCATTTACTTACTACGAGATAAAGACCTCTATCTTATTGCTGATTGTGGAGATATAGGAATAAAAGGACGAGGTTCACATGCTCATAATGATTTATTAAGTTTTGAGCTTTTTTATAGAGATAGAACATTTTTTATTGATCCTGGAAGTTATGTTTACACATCTGACCCTACAGCAAGAAATATGTTTAGATCAACTAGCTACCATAATACTGTAATGATAGATGAACAGGAAATTAATGAAATTTATCCAGGGCAATTATTTTCTTTAGGCAGTCAAGCAAAACCTAAAGTTAATCAGTGGAAAACTACTGCTGATTTTGATTTTCTAGAAGCTCAACATGATGGGTATTTACGCTTAAGCCAAGGCATTATTCATAAAAGACAATTTCTATTTAACAAAATTACTGCCTGTTGGTTAATAACAGATTTATTTGAAGGTAGCGGAGAGCATTTATTTAATTTTTTCTTTAACTTTGATGAAAATCTACAAGTTGAGCTAATAGACAACACTAGTGTAATTATTACAGATGAAGAAAATAATTTGTCTTTAGCCCTGGTTGCAATAGAAACAAAAGGAATGTCGGCAAAAATAGTGGAAAGATATGTTTCTAAAGGCTATGGAGAAAAGACAAAATCTTGGGCTATAGTGTATAATTTAAGAGCGTCTGCTCCTGAAAAGAGGCGTTTTCTTATAGCTCCTTGTGGGCGTGAAGATTTATCTGGAATTGACATTTTAATTGAGCAAATACCAGATTGGAAAATTTAACTATAAAATTTAATTGGGCAAATAAATTATGTGTGGAATATGTGGGATTTTTAAGTTTGGTTCAGTCCAACCAGAAATAACTGAAAGTCTTTTAGAAGAGATGCGCGACCGTATGGTTCATCGTGGGCCTGACGATGAAGGAGTTTATATTTCATCTGATGGGCGTGTAGGTTTAGCACATCGTCGCCTTTCAATTGTTGATCTTTCTGCCGCAGGTCAACAGCCTATGCCTAATGAAGATAACACTATTTGGATTAGTTTTAATGGTGAAATTTATAACCATCGAAGACTACGTAAAGAATTAGTTGATAAAGGACATATTTATTTTTCTGAAACCGATACAGAAACCTTGGTTCATCTTTATGAGGAACGCGGGCTAGATTTTGTTGATGCCTTAGAAGGAATGTTTGCTATCTCTATTTGGGATAGCAATAAAGAACGTCTGGTTTTAGTTCGTGACCGTTTAGGCGTAAAACCTCTTTATTATATGCAGCTTCCAGGGCAATTACTTTTTGCCTCTGAAATCAAATCTTTACTTGCCCATCCAGCCGTAACTAGAGACATTAACGAAGAAGCCCTTTACCATTATTTGACATTTCTAACCACCCCAGCACCACAAACTTTGTTTAGAGGAATAGAAAAACTACCTCCAGGACATATGCTAGTTTGTGACCGAAATGGAACTATAAAAGTAAGCTCTTATTGGGATGCTATTGTCCCCTCTCCTACAGAAAAATATAGCGAAGAATTTTGTGTTGAAAGAATTCGCTTACTACTTACTCAGGCAGTAGAAAAACGGATGATGAGCGATGTGCCTTTTGGAGTGTTTTTATCTGGTGGAGTTGACTCTAGTGCTAATGTTGCATTAATGGCACGTATGACTGATAAAGTACGGACATTTACTGTAGGATTTAAGGATGCTGATGGATTTAATGAACTAGAATACGCTAGGCAAATTTCTCAAATTTTTGCTACCGACCATCATGAAGTAATGATTGGGCCAGAGGATGTAGTAAATTTCCTACCAGATTTAATTTTCCATCAAGATGAACCTATTGCCGACCCTGTTTGTGTGCCGCTTTATTATGTTTCTAAGCTTGCCCGTGAAAATGACACAATTGTAGTGCAAGTAGGCGAAGGCTCTGATGAAATTTTTAGCGGTTATAGTAGCTATATTGATTACTTAAATATTTATGAGAAAGTCTGGCAAAAATTAGAACGTCTTCCACGTGTTTTGCGTCGTGGAATGGGAATGATGCTTTCTCCTTTTGCTGGAACAATTGCTAATAATTTTCTCCCTCGTGGTCAAAAGCTTTTCCCTGAACTAGTCCGCCGACTTGAAGCAGGAGAAGATTTATTTTGGGGCAGCGTTATTATTCACGATGAAGTAAGCAAAAATAGCCTTCTATCTAAAAATTTCCGTTCTCGTACTCGTGGCTTATCTTCCTACACAATATCTAAAAATTACCTAGACGTTATTTCTAAAGAAAAATCTAGTGCTGACTTTTTAGAAAAAATGACTTATTTAGAACTAAAAATGCGTCTTCCAGAACTGCTTTTAATGCGTGTAGATAAAATTTCTATGGCAACCTCTATTGAAGCTCGTGTACCATTTTTAGATCATAAGTTAGTAGAGTTTGCAATGAATATTCCTAGAGAACTAAAATATAAAAATGGACAAGCTAAATATATCTTAAAGAAGGCTTTAGAAGGTTTAATCCCAGATAACATTATTTACCGTAAAAAACAAGGTTTTGGCCTGCCTATTAAACAATGGTTTATTGACCGAATGTCAAATTTTATAGAAGATTCTCTATTTCGTTCTCCACTACGTAAAAGAGATTTTTTTAATTATGACCATATACAAACAATGTTGGGTGCGCATAGTGCTGGACGTGTAGACTATAGCTTTAATTTATGGTGTTTACTAAATTTAAGTCTTTGGTATGAACATTGGATAGAAGGCCGTTTAGCAGGTTTAGAAGCTAGCACATCACCTATTAAAGCCGAAGGATAATTATAAACTGTTGATTTGCTAACTTATTACTAAATTTCTAGTTTAGTACAGCGTAAACTAAGTAAAGTTATATTTTTGAATCTTAAGCCCCAGCGGGGCGAAATAACTGTAGCCTAGGGTTTCAACCCTAGGAAATAATAGTTAAGTTTCTTTAAGCCCTGTAAGGGCGAAAGAGTCTTTTAATGTTAAGAAACAACTATGTCGCCCCGTTGGGGCTTTAGATTAAAATATCAGAAAATTTAGTTTACGCTGTATTTAGTTACAAATCAAAATTTATTTTTTTAAGTCAAAATGAGTAAAGTACAATCTGCAATTCCTAGTACAGAATCACTTAGTTTTACACCCCAAGCTTTTTGGAAGCTAATTACTAGTGAAACTTCTAAACAAACTAGTCTTCTCTTTATTGCACAATTATTTAGCACTGTGATTAATGCTGCTGCAACAGCCATTATTGCCCGTTCTTTAGATAAAGAAAATTTTGGGTTATTTGTTTTTTGCTGGTTTTCTATTGTTCAATTTTTTAACTATTTTTTGAATTTGGGGTTTTTGCTGCTGGCACACGCCTTTTAGCAATTGAGCGTAAAGCTACAGACATACGTAAGTTAATAGGAGCATTGCTAGTTTTAGCTGCAATAATAGGCACTTCTTTTAGCGTTGTAATTATTTTAATTGGAGAGCTTTTTAACCCAGTTATAGCATTAATAATTAAATATACAAACCTAGATTCTAATTTATTTCTTAATTCACAGATAGAAAGTTACTTACTAGCTATTGCTCCTCTATGTGCTATAGTGCCTATGCAACTATGTATTGAGCAAATTTGTCAAGGCTTAAACCACATTCGATCATTATCTTTATTAAGAATTTTACTTCCAATCACAACCTTAATAAATATAATAATTTTATTTTCTCTTAATCAATTAACAGTCCTAACAGCAATGTTTTCATCACTTATAGCAATTATTATTTCTTGTGGAATAGTAATTTTGTTGTTGAAACCCTCTTTTACAGGAATAAAAGAAAACATTAAACAAATAATTTCAGAAACTAAGCGATTTGGATTTGATATTTATTTTGGTCGTATTACCACAATGCTTTCTACTAAGCTAGATGGAATATTAATTCCATTATTTTTAGGAGCAACTACATTAGGTTTCTATAACTTAGCACAAAAATTTGCTGAACCTCTAACTAATCTTTCTCGCTCAATGGCAATTACTCGTTTTAAGAATTTTGCTAATGAGCCTAGTGTCAAACCTCTTATTATTCAATCTAATTTGTTACTCCTTAGTTTAGGAGCAATTAGCTTAGTTTTAATTGGCCCTTATTTATTAATCCTTATCTACACATCAAAATATGCTTATGCAACTAAACTTTTACCTGCATTTGCTGTAGCAGCATTTTTTGGCGGCTTATTTCAACCTTACAATACTTTTCTTTCCGCCCACAGCCGAGGCAGCGAATTACGCAATATTTCGGTTTTTATTGGTGTGCTTAATGTTATTAGTCTGTTTTTTGTCCTACCCCGTTTTGGAGCAATGGGAGCCGCTTGGATGCTAGCAATAGCTTCAGCTAGCAATTTTACTCTACATTATTATTACTATAAGATTGTTTGTCAGGAAACAAATAAAAAAATTCATATCACAATGATTGACCTGTCTAATGATACAAAAACTGGTATTGAGTGGGTTAAAGGTAAATTTGGAGATGTAGAATTAGATTTAGTTAATAAATCTGAGATTCGTTCTGGCTCTCAATTAGCTAGACTTTGGCAAATGAGAAACACAGCGCGAGATATTTTTATTATTTTCTGTGATCGTTTAGAGTGGCAAACCCGCCGCACTCCTATGCTAATTTTTGGGCTGCTAATTGGTTGTAAAGAATGCTGGTTAGTTGATGCTCATAATCGTTCAGAAACTCATTCTCGTGCAAAAATTATTTTTATTAAAATCCCACATTTATTTATTGAAGCCGTAGGATCTTTTCTAGTAATTGGGCTTTCCTGGTTTTTAACAACATTGCTAGCAATTTTAGTTAAATTAAAGCCAATAAGTTGGACAGCTAAATCAGGACTGCCTAAAATTACTTTTATTCGTACTACCCCAACTAGCGGAGCGCAAACAGGTGGAGCAAATAGCCATATCAATGGTTTTACTAAAGGAATTATTGAAAATGGCGCAAAAATGCAATTTATTTCTAATGATGGTATTTCTGGTATTAATAAAGAAGAAACTCCAATTACAGTAATAGAACCGTCTGCGTTTTTTAATGCTCACCGAATGATTTTTGAGTTATGGAATAACTTAGCTTTTTCTTTTCAAGCACTTAGAAAAATTAAAGCTGATCCTCCAGATTTTATTTACCAACGTTATAGCCGTTTCACTTGGGCAGGTGTTTTTATTTCCTGGCTAACAAAAATTCCCTTACTACTTGAGTTTAACGGTTCAGAAGTTTGGGTAGGTCGTCATTGGGATGATGCAAGTTTGTTATGGCTACTAGAAAAATTTGAAAACCTTAATCTTCAAGCAGCACAACTAATTTTTGTAGTTTCAGAAGTAGAAAAAAATAATTTAATTAAAGCTGGCGTGCCATCACAAAAAGTAGTAGTTAATTTTAATGGTGTTGACCCAGAAATGTTTCGCCCTAACCAAGGAGGCGAACAGGTACGCACCCAACTTGGTATTGCAGATAAAACTGTAGTTGGTTTTGTTGGTACATTTGGCCCTTGGCACGGTGTTTTAGTTTTAGCTGAAGCAATTTCTCGCTTACCTAAAGATTCTAATTGTCATTTTTTATTAATTGGCGAAGGTAGCTTAAAATCTAAGGTTGAAGAAATCTTAAAGAAAAATAATGCTTTAGACCGTGTAACTTTGACTGGTAGGTTAAGTCATCGCCTTGTACCTTCTTATTTAGACGCTTGTGATATTTTAGTTTCTCCTCATGTACCAATGGAAGATGGAAGTGATTTTTTTGGCTCTCCAACAAAACTTTTTGAATATATGGCAATGGCTAAACCTATTGTGGCTAGTCGCTTAGGCCAAATAGCTGATGTTATAGAAGATGGGAAAAACGGCTATTTGATTGAGCCAGGCAATATTGATATGCTAGTTGAAACGCTTGCTAAACTTTCAGCTAAACCTACCGAATGCAAGCGATTAGGTGAACAAGCACGACAAGATGTAATTGCAAACTATACTTGGAAACGTAACGCAGGCCGAGTTTTGGAAGCTTACTCATTACATAAGTAAAATATATGAATGATAAAACCAATATTAAAAAACCTCTTTGGGTTAAATTAGCTGTATCAGGTCTTTCCAGTAGAATTACGGCATGGATATGTTTTTGGCTTTCCATTCTACTAATGGCTAGTGTAGCTATTTACACTATTTGGTTAGGATGGACACAAGGCTCTTTACTAAGCATTTTATTTATAGTAGCTCCCATTTGGTATTATTTAGCAATTAAATGGATGGACAGAAATGATCAATGGAATTAAATACCAAATAAAGATTAGATAAAACCATTTTACTATTAATATTACTTATTGGCATTTATTTTGCGTAAATTTGTGATAAAGCCATTAGCAAATTATTATTTTGCAGGAGGTTATGTCATGAATAAACCAAAAGTAAACTTTATTATTGACTCTGTAGCTTTTTTGCTATTTTTGTTATTAGCAACAACTGGGATAATTATTCGCTATTTACTCCCTCCTGGAAGTGGTCAATTCAAAGGTATTTTAGGCTTTAGCAGGCATCAATGGGGCGATATTCATTTTTGGATTGCAATAGCAATTCTACTAGTAATTAGTACACATTTATTCACCCATTGGGAATGGATTGTATGTTTAATTAAAGGTCGCAAAAAGAAAAATATAAAAAATGCGTGTTGCTATGGCAATAAGTGCTGTAATTTTACTAGTAATTATGATTTCTAGTATTTTACTTAGTCCTGTAGAAAAATTTTAAGTTTTTATAAAAGCTATGGCCGCCCTTAATTCTTTTTTAGAGAATCTTGGACGGCCATAGCCACATCACTTGATCAACAACCTCAAACAAACTATCTAACTTACCGACTACGCAAAATTATTTGAAATCTATCTTTATACTTTAGCTGCTTTGGCTGCTTCACCAATAAGAACTTCTTTTGCTTTTGGCTCTACTTTTTTAACTTCAGGAACTGGCATAATAACTTCTAAGACTCCGTTGTTAAACTTGGCTTCTATTTCTTCAAATTTTACACCTTCAGGAAGTAAAACGCTTCGATAGAATTCACCATAGTTAACTTCTGAACGATAATAGCCTTCTTTTTCCTCCTTATGCTCTTTCTTACGTTCACCACGGATAATTAACTTATTGCCTTCTAGTTCAACTTTTACATCCTCTCTTGTCATCCCTGGTAGTTCAGTACGAATAAAGTATTTTCCTTCTTTGGTAAATACTTCCATTGCAGGCTTCCAATCAACAGTCTTTTCTAAACCAAAGCCTTCAAATGCTTTATCCATTTCTTTAGTAAACTCCTTCATAAGTTCAAAAGGGTTTGTATTAAAGAAATTTCTTGGAGCTAGGAAAAATCCAGGTGTAAAGAACCCTTTTGCAACTTCTTTAGGCTCAATATTTGTGGTTTTTTCCATTTCTTTCGTCATGGTTAACACCCCCTTTCATTCTGAAATGGCACCTTTACTTTGTGCAAACAATGTACCAAGACATAAGAAATAAGGAAGATTTAAGCTAGCTTTTTGAATAATCGATCTGATTTATTATCAAGAAGTTATATCTAATTCATTCCCTTCAGTTTTTCTAGTTGTCTATTTATATTTTGCAGATGGAAATTTTCCCAAAATAAATGTAATATTTCGCAAAAATCTCTTATTTTTACTCATACATATTATTTAATTAAATGAACTTAGCAAAAACTTTTATAGATATATTACAGAAGGAAAAAGATAAAGTTGCTTTTTTAGCCATTTCAGCAAATCAAGAAGTCATTTGGCAAAAAAATAATCAAGAAATTTTATTAGAAGTTTCCTATTGGATAAATGCACTAAACAATTATTCTATTGTTAAAGGTGATATGGTTGCTGTATCTCTAGGAAAATCAAGCAATTTAGTCCCTGTACATATTGCTTTATTAGCTATAGGTGCCATTATCATTCCTCTTAACCCTGCTTTAAGTGCCAGAGAAATAGAACAAATTTTTTTAATAGCTAATATTAAGTTAATTATTAGCAAGTCAGATTTGTTAATGAATTATTCTAACTTAGTTAATTCTACTAGTGCTTCATGGTGGCTTGAAGGTGCTGAAAAAGTCGATTTACCTAATACTTTTAATTTTACAAATTTATTAAAAGATCCTTCTCTAAAACTATTAGAAGAAATAGAAAGTATTAATAAAAATGACTTAGCATTACTGCTTTTTACTAGTGGGACAACTGGTAAACCTAAAGGTGTTGGAATAACACATAGTAGCCTTATAAGTAATTTATCTGCTTTACTTATTGATACTTGGCAATGCACTAGTAAAGATAGACTACTACATGTTTTACCACCTTATCATGTTCATGGCTTAGGTTTAGGAATTTATGGTAGTTTGCTTATAGGAAACACTTGTATTTTTCTAGAAAAATTTGACCCTCTTGTAACTTTAAGAGCAATAAAAGAGCAACAAATTAGCTTTTTTATGGGTGTTCCAACAATGTACCACCGAATGTTACAAACAGAAGGCGAGTTTGACCTTAGCTCAATGCAGCTTTTTACTTCTGGTTCTGCTCCGCTTAATCAAGAAACTTTTTATCACTTTAAGCAAAGGTTTGGGTTTACAATTGTTGAACGCTATGGACTAACAGAAACTCTTTTTAATGCCTCTAATCCTCTAGATAACCCTAAAGCAAACAGTGTTGGACAAGCTATAAAAGGTGTAGAACTAGGTATTTTTGACCCTCAAACATTTGAAAAATTAGTAGTTAATGAAACTGGGGAAATTTGGGTTAAAGGTGAGAATGTTTTCCAAGGCTATTGGCAAGAACCTGAAATTACACAAGATGCTTTTTATCAAGGCTGGTTTCGTACTGGCGATTTAGGAAAATTTGATAAAGATAATTATTTATTTATCTCTGGCAGAATCAAAGAATTAATAATTGTTGGAGGAAACAATGTTATTCCAGGGGAAATAGAAAAAGTTTTGTCTGCAAATCCTGATGTTTTGGAATGTGCTGTAACAGCTATTAATGACAAGGATTTAGGAGAAAAGATAATTGCTTGTATTGTTGCTAAAGAAACTTGCAATTTATTAGAGCTAGAAACTTGCTTACGAAAAACTTGTCAGCAAAATCTAGCTCCCTACAAACACCCTAAAGGATATAAATTTGTTAGCTCTCTTCCCCGTAATTTTATGGGAAAACTAGAACGTAAAAAATTAGTTGATTTGGCTAATAGTTAAACGTAAGCAATAAGGTCTATTTCAATACGAGCATCTCTTGGCAACCTAGCAACAGCTACAGTAGATCTAGCTGGTTGAGGCGATGGAAAATAACGTCCATAAACCTCATTTACTTTAGCAAAATCATCCATATCAGCTAAATAAATTGTTGTTTTTACTACCTTTTCAAAACTGCTACCTGCTGCAAGTAAAACAGCTTGCAGGTTTTCCATTACTCTTTGAGTTTGGTTAGTTATATCACCTTCTACTAATTGCCCTGTAGCAGGATCTAAATGAACTTGTCCAGACAAAAAAACCAAATCGCCCAGTTTTATTGCTTGGGAATATGGGCCTATTGCTTGCGGTGCATTATCCGTTTTAACAGCTTCTTTTTGCATTTATTCCTCTTATATATAGTAAATTTTACCTAATAATGACTTGTACGCTCAACTTCAAGCACTCCATCTACAGATTTAACAGCTTTAATTACTCGCTCTAAATGTTTTACATCATAAACTTCTGTAGTAATATCCATTATTCCATGTCCATCAGCAGAAAGAGCAGCATGAGCATCTCGAATATCAGTTTTAATATTTGAAATAGCTGAAGTTACAGCCGCAAGTAAGCCTTGGCGATTTTCTGTTATCACGGAAATAGTCACTGGATAAGAAGCTTGCTGGTCTTCAGCCAACCAATCAACATCTATTGTACGTTCTTTGTTGACCATTAAATTTTTTGCATTAGGGCAACCTGTAGTATGAACAGCAACCCCTTTGCCACGAGTAATATAACCTATTATTTTTTCTCCTCGTATTGGATTACAGCAACGCGCCCGGTAAAGCATTAAATCATCAATTCCTTGAACTTTAATGCGATCCCCACCAATACGAAAAACTTTCTTTATAACTTGACCAAGCTTGGTTTCTTTAGCTTGATCTAGGCGAGCAAATTCTTCGGCAGGCATTAATTTAGCAATAACACCTCGTGCCGATACTTTACCATATCCAATAGCAGCAATTAAATCTTCTGCCCTTTGTAGTCCATATTCTGGGGCTATACGCTGCATTTCTCCATCATTAAGCAATTTCTTTAAACTTAATTTAAAGCGTTCAGATTCTTTTTCAAATAACTTTTTACCTATTTCTAAAGCTCTTTCACGCTCATTATCAGTAATATATTTTCTAATTTTATTTCGCGCTCGGCCTGTAGTAACAAACTTTAACCAATCCCTAGAAGGATGTGCGTTATTTTGTGTTATGACTTCTACTACATCCCCGTTTCTTAGTTGATAGCGTAGAGATACAATGCGACCATTTACTTTTGCACCTGTGCAGTGATGACCTACATCAGTATGAATTGCATAAGCAAAATCTACAGGTGTTGCCCCTCTAGGTAGTTCAATAACTTTACCTTTTGGAGTAAAAGCATAAACATCTTGAGGATATAAATCTAACTTAAGCCCATCAATAAATTCTCTTGCATCAGGAACTTCTTGTTGCCATTCTACCAGACGTTTTAACCAAACAAAAGTTTCATCATCAGTATGTTTGCCTAATTTTTTTTCTTTGTATTTCCAATGAGCAGCAATACCTTCTTCTGCTACTCTGTGCATTTCTTCTGTACGTATTTGTACTTCAACAGATTGCCCTGACTCTGTTACTATAGAAGTATGTAGGGATTGGTACATATTATCACGTGGAATAGCAATCCAATCCTTAAAACGTCCTGGTATAGGTTTCCATAAATTATGAATTACACCTAATGCCCCATAACAATCCCTAATATTACTAGTAATTAAGCGTATTGCCATTAAATCATAAACTTGGTCAATAGTAATTTTTTGTCGCTTAAGCTTAAGAAATATACTGTATACCCGCTTAACTCTGGACTCGATTCTTACTAATGGGACTCCTGCTTCTATCATTTTTTTGCTAATGATAGTTTTAATTTCTTCAATATTTTTTTCTAATTCTGGTCTTCTACGTTCAACAACTGCTTGTAAATTACTATAATCATTGGGGTATAAGTATCTAAAAGCTAAGTCTTCTAGTTCGCTTCGTATTTTTCCCATACCCAGCCGATGAGCAATAGGAGCATAAATATCTAGGGTTTCTTCCGCTTTACGCCGTCGTTTTTCGGCTGGCAGATATTCAAGTGTACGCATATTATGCAAACGGTCAACTAACTTAACTAGCACAACTCTTATATCATCAATCATAGCTAGTAGCATTTTACGTACAGTTTCAGCTTGGCTTTCTTCTCGGGAAGCGTAACCTATTTGAGAAATTTTAGTTAAACCATCAACTAAGTGAGCAATTTCTTTACCAAAACGCTGCTCAATTTCCTCAAGTGTTGTTGCTGTATCTTCTACAACATCGTGTAAGAGACCTGTAGCAACACAAATTACATCCAAGTGTAATTCCGCTAGTATATTAGCCACTTCTAAAGGATGTGCTAAGTAAGGTTCACCAGATTTACGAACTTGGCCCTTATGAACCATAGCAGAAAAAAGATAAGCGGCACGAAGTAGATGTATATCTTCTGCCTTATAATAGCCTTCTACTTTATTTAATATATCTTCAAATCTAATCATAAAAATTAATTGTTAACTAGTAAACTTTTGTATTGTCAAGAGAACTTTTAGTGCATTAAGTATAATCAAAAAAGTTAAAACAACAAAAAAGAAAGAAGCCACAAAGGGCTTCTTACTTAAGAGAATTAATTTTACTTATATTAACTTGTAGCTTGTGTAGCTTGTTGAGCAGCAGCCTCTCTTTGAATCTTTTGAAATTCTTCTATATCTTTAGCAGCTTTTTCTTCCAATTCTTTTTTCAGTTTTGGATCTTGTTCTATCTTTATTTGTTCACGATAGAGTAATCCACGGTAACTATAACAGTTAGCATACTTTGGATTAACCTTAAGTGAATCTTCCATATAACCTAAGCCTTTAAGAATTAGCTGTTTAACTTGTTCTTCATCTCCTGCTTCCCATTCTGTAGTAGGTTTATATTGTGCTGGCTGAGTACGAGGAATTAAGTATTTTTGTGTGATTTTATAAGAATCTTCCCAATAACCAACAGCTAAAGTATAGTAAGATTGTGCGCGTATTTCATCAGATTGTCCAGGAAGATTAATTCTTTTTAAGACCCAATTACGATTTTCTTCTTTTTGATCTAATCCCTTATAAAGTTCTGCAATAAAAGCGTGTGCTGCATCTATATCTTGTGGCTTAGTACTAGCTTTAATAACTTCTTGATAAGCTTTTACTGCATTTTCACCTAAGGTTTTATTTTCAATAGAATCTCCCCCAGGAGAATATTGGGCGCGAAGTGAAGCAGCATAGTAAAGTCTAGCAATAGGAAGTTCAGAGTTATATTCTATTGCTTCTCCAAAAAGTTTTGCTGCTTCTCCATAATTACCTTTATTATACGCACGTGTTCCTTCATTAAGCCGATCCTTGGCCTTAAGTTTACTACAACCCAAACTACTAGTTAGAGCAACAGCAACTATTAAAACCAACATTAGATGACGCAAAACCATCTTCATCCTGATTAATAGCATTATTTGCTAAAGATCTAGCAAACAAATGCCTCCTCCTTCAATATAGAAATACGAAGACAGACAGTAATGCGGGCCTGACTGTCGGATTTCATATCCATTTACCGCCGCATTGGATTAAGTATTAGAAAAAAAGCTAATTAGATTAAAAAATTAGACCACTAGGGTAGAAAGTTAATCTACCCTTCTAAATTACATTACGATACTGGTTCATCGAGGTAATCTATTTGTAGTCCAATAGGTTCTGCTCCAGCACCTTTTACTATGTCAATAATTTGAACTATATAACCATAGTTAATAGTTTTAGGAGCTTTAATAAAAAGCGTCTTTTTATCTGTAGGACGCTTACTTAATTCATCTGATAATCTAGTTCCTAGTTGTTCTTCATCCATTGCTTGGCTATTAAGTTCAATCTTACGATCTTTACTAATAGTAACTACTAGCAAACTAGGGTCAGGTTGAATATTAGGATCAATTTCTTCTGGTGGTTTTTCTGGTACTTTAGTTTCAAATTTATGTGGTTTTAATGGGGTAATAACCATAAAAATAATTAGAAGTACCAGCAAAACATCAATTAATGGTGTTACATTTATATCAGGTTTTGCATTACCACCACCGCCACCAGCCGACATACTCATAATGTTACTCCTCTTAGTAATGTAGAGATTAGCTTAATTGCTTGCAGCACCTGGAGCTTTTTCTTTCTCTTTATCTGTTACTAAACCAATGCGATCAATTCCAGATTCACGAATAGAAGAAATAGTGTCAACAATTGAACCGTAACTAACTAATGCTCCACCTTTTATATAAACAACACGATCATCTATTTTACGGTTTTCCATCATTGCTTTTATTTTTTCCGTTAATCGTTCTTTAGCAATTAATTCTTTGCCAAGATAAAATTGTCCATCGGCAGGAATAGCAACAACCACTGCTGTTTCTTTATTGATATCAGGGTCTTCTTGGGAGTTTTTGCTTTTGGCATTACTACCGTAACACCGGATTGTAACATTGGTGTTACTACCATAAAGATAATTAACAAGACCAACATAACATCAACCATTGGGGTAACATTTATTTCTGACGTAAAACCGCCACTACCGCCTGCTGACATTCCCATAATTTATCTTGCTCCTCTTCTCTTTAGGAAGTAATCAATTAATTCGCTTGAAGAATTGTCCATTTCTACTTGGAAAGAATCTACTTTACCTTGGAAATAGTTATACATCCATACAGCAGGAATAGCCACAATCAAACCAAATGCTGTTTCAACCAAAGCTTCAGAAATACCACCAGCAACAGCAGAAATACCAGCAGATTCAGCAGCTTTCATTCCAGTAAAAGCATTAATGATACCTACTACAGTACCAAATAAACCTACGAATGGAGCAGTTGAACCAATTGTAGCTAGAGCAGAGAGACCACGTTTAAATTCGGCTGATTTTACAGCAGTTGCACGTTGTAATGCTCGCTTAGAAGCATCAATAATATCACCAGATATTTCATTGCTCATTTGATGAGCTTGGAATTCTTGTAAACCAGCATTAACAACAATAGCTAAGTGGCTTTTACGATGACGGTCAGAAATATTGATAGCTTCTTCAATACGATTGTCTTTTAAGGCTTGTGCTACTCTAGGCGCAAACTCACGAGATTGGTCACGAGCAGCTTTATAGGTAAGAAATCTTTCAATCATTACTGCGATTGAATACATTGACATAAAAGCAAGGATGATAGCAACTGCACGGGCTGTCCAACCCATCTTTTGAATCATGCCCCACATTGTAAAGTCTTCGGTTTGGCCTTCTTGGAAGAAAAAAGCCAATTGGTAACTCATTAAGGTAAGTTTAGTAAAAAGCATCATTTAAGCTATAACCTCCAAAATAATTTTTTAATATTTATGACAATTTGAAACGGAAAGTAAGTACTCCAGAAACTTTTACAGCCGTGTTGTTGAGCAATGTAGGCTTAAATCTCCATCTCTTAGCAGCAGAGAGTGCTGCTTGTTGAAGAAGTGGGTGACCGCTAACAACTCTAGCTGCGGCAACACCTCCGTCTTCACCAATAGTGATTTCTACTACAACATCACCTTCAACGTGAGCCGTTTTAGCTAATGCTGGATAATCTGGAGAAGGTCTATCCAAAGCATTGCCACGAATAACACCTTCACTTCGTCTTACAATAGATGGTGGTGGTGGATCTGCTTTTGGTGGTGGTGGTGGATCAGGTGGCGGTGGTGGTGGTGGCTCTGTAGCAGGGCCTGTGCCGCCAATGACACCGCCAATAACGCCGCCAGCTACGCCGCCAGCTACACCGCCTTCAACGCCACCTTCAACCCCTACATCTAAGCTACCAGTATTGGTTTCTACTTTTGCTAGACTAGTTGGTTTTGGAATTTCTTTTGGTGGTTCTTTTACTGCCATATTAATAGACAGCGTTGGTGTTGTTTTTGGTACCACTTTAGGAGCAGAAGACGCTGGTGGTGGTGGTGGTGGTGGTGGTGGTGGTGGTGGTGCTAACATTGTTAGTAATTGCATTTGCTCATCTAATTTAGCATCATAAAGCAAAATACCACCAACGATAGCTCCAACTAGAGATAGCGTCCAAATAGCAGAAGTAGCAATAAAAAATACTGTTGTTCTATTGTCGCGTTTCCCTTTAGTTGATTCTACTAAGGTTGATTCAAACATAATTGAGCTAAACCTCCCTTCGTTACCGATGGGCCGAAGGTTCTTTGTAGGATTTAAGATAAAGAATTTCGATTTTTTAAGACGTGCCTGAAAGAACTATACTGATAGGAAACACCTTAATATGCCGTAACCAGATTCAATATACCTAATAAGATTAAGTAAGAATTAAACCTATAATTACTTCTGCTAGAAACAGATTTTAGGAATTTACATATTTGGTAATCCATATCACTTGTGTTGAAATTTTTGTAGGCCAGCAACGTCAAAATTCTACTATCCTAATCTAGTACTCGTCAAGAGTTTTTCCTAATTTATTTTTTAAATTTAGCTTGTTGTGCCTTATTTACGACAAAAGAAAAAGCTTGAGAAACAATTTTCTCAAGCTTTTTTCTTTAAGATTTAGGATAATCAACAATTACCTAATTACTATTTTTCTTTTGCTTCTTTTGCAGAAGTTTTTGTTGGTGCTTTAGCAGGATTTTTTTCAAAGTTATTTTTCCACCAAAGCATAATTGGTGTAGCAATAGCGATTGAAGAATAAGTTCCAACAATAATGCCTATAAATAATGTTAAAGAAAACCCTCTTAAAACCGGGCCTCCAAATAACACAAGTGCTGTAACAGAAAAGAAGGTAAGACCTGATGCAATAACAGTTCTTGATAAAGTTTGGTTGATTGCTTCATTGGAAAGCTTGATCTAAGTCTGTACGGCGTTTAACACGTAGCATTTCACGTATTCGGTCAAATATAACAATTGTGTCATTCATTGAATAACCAATTAGGGTAAGTAGTGCAGCAATTACATTTAGACTTATTTCCCATTGAAAAATAGAAAACATTGCTAATGTAATAATTACGTCATGGACAGTAGCAATTACAGCACTAAGTCCATAAATAAATTCAAAACGAAATGCAATAAAAATAAGCATTCCTAGTAAAGAAGCTAAAGTAACATAAATAGCACGGTTACGTAGTTCATTACCTACCTGCGGGCCAACAACAGAAGCATCAATAATGTTAAAGTCAGCAGTATAGAAAATGTCTTTTAAGGCTGCTATTAGCTTAGGATCAAAGTCAGTCGCAGGAATTTCGCTAATATCTCCAATAATTCCGCCCTTATCAGTGCGATATTTACTAACAAATTTAGCAAAGCGATCATATTCTGCTTCTGATCCGGCTTGTCCACCTAAAGGAGCTTTAGAAATTAAGGTGTCTTTAATCGTTTCTGAACCTGTATTATTTATATCTACTTTATTTGTACGGCTTTCTGCTGGAACATCTGTATAATGGTTAGTCAATGCGTTAATTATTGCTCTTTTATCAGCATCAACAGCACCAGCACTTTCATCAGCAACTGCTTGTGGCAGCCGAATTAAGACATCATTTTTGCTTGTTTCACCTATTTGGCTGATTTCTTGAATAATAACTTTTGTAACATCAATTTTCTCATTGGATAGTGCTGTTCTTAGCCTAGTATCATCATGAGGTTTTTCAAACCTAACCGTAACTAAAGTTCCACCAGAAAAATCAACACCATAATTAAAGCCTTTAACTAAAAAGGCAGCAATACCTAGTAAGGAGAGAATAATAGTAATAGTAACAAAGATTTTCTGCTTACCAATAAAATCGTAGTTAGTATTTTTGAAAATTTCTATCATTGCCTGTACCCAATTTTTTATTTTTCAAAGAAAAGTAATTAGACTTTCACTTAGTTTCTAAATCGCAAAGGCTCTAAATACTAATTTTATCTACTTTAGGGCCACCACGAGCCAGCCAATAGGTAAACATAGTCCTAGATACATATACAGAAGTAAATAGATTAGCGGTTAATCCGATAATCAAAGACACCGCAAAACCTCTTATTGGCCCTGTACCAAAGATAAAGAGAAAGAATGCAGAAACAATTGTTGTAACATGAGTATCTATAATAGTAAGAAAAGCTTTATTAAAGCCGCTTTCTACGGCTGATACTACTAATTTACCTGCTCTTAGCTCTTCTCTAATTCGCTCAAATATTAAAACATTAGAATCTACAGCCATACCAATCAATAAAATAATACCTGCTATACCTGGTAAAGTTAAGGTTGCCTTAAACAAAGCTAATCCTGCAATTAAAAAGAGTAAATTTAGTATTAAGGCAATAATGGCGTTTAAGCCTGATAATCTATAGTAAAACAACATAAAAATCATTATTGTTACTAGTCCTACTATAGAAGCTACAACACCTTGTTGAATTGAATCTGCACCTAAGGATGGGCCTACTGTACGTTCTTCTAAGTAAATTATTTCAGCAGGTAAAGCACCCGAACGTAAAATAAGAGCTAAATCTCCACCTGTTTCTTTATTAAAATCTCCTGTAATTTGGCCTCTATCGCTAATTTTATCATTTATTCTAGGAAATGATTTAACCTCGTTATTTAAGACAATTGCCAAGTATTTACCAATATTTGCACCTGTCCATGCTTCAAATTTTTGCGCACCTGTGGGAGTTAAGGTAAAGTGTATTTCATAGTCATTAACTCCATAGCGTGAAGGCACAGCAGAAGCATCTCTTAGGTCAATACCTGTAATTACAGGTGTTTTTTCAACAGCTATAAACCCACCACTTTCTGGATTACCTTCTTGAGCAGCTACGGGTAAAGCATCAATATTTGCTCCACCACCAGCAGCTTGAATAGCTTGTTCTTTTGTTGGTGACACCATTGGATTACCAACAACAGGTGTTAAGGCTAGTTTAGATTCTGCTTTTATTAACTTTTTAACACGTTCTGGATCATCAACCCCAGGAAGTTGTAAAAGTATTTGATAAGCTTTATCAGGCCCGTGTTTTTGAATTGTAGGTTCAGCTACACCAAAAGCATTAACTCGGTTTTCTATAATTTCCATTGCTTGATCAAAAGCTTGTCTACGACGCTCATCAGCAGCAACATCACTAAGCCTATAACTTAATGTAGTTGCATTAGGCTTGCTAAACTCCCAGTCTGGCCCAAGTTCATTTTTTATTTTAGTTTGAGCCTCATCAAATCGGCCAGCATCATTTAACTCTACAGTAATTTGCCCTAGTGCAGGACTAAGAGAACTTTTAACAGGAATATTAGCTTTTTTTAATATTTCCTCTATTTGGCGAGCATTATTATCACCAATCTGTTTAATAACATCATCAGTTTTTACTTGCATCAACAGGTGAGATCCACCTTTTAGGTCTAAACCTAATTTGATGTGTGAAGACATGTTGGCTTTGATTGCTGTCCAAGAGGTAAAATCTTTCAACATTTCTTGTGCAGTACGTTTACGACCTTGCTCATCTGCTGTACGAGGGTAGAAAATCAAAAGTAAACTAGCCAAAGTAGTAATAGCAATAATAAATACTCTAGATCTTAAATTCTTACGCATTTTTATTTCTTTTCACCTTCTTTAACGGTTTTTGTTTCTTGTAAAGAAGCAATTGCATTGCGAGAAATATTAATTTTTACTGCGTCTGCAATACGCAATTGTACTACGGTTGGATCTTTTTCATAAAGTTCAGTAATAGTACCATAAATACCACTATTAGTAATAACTTTATCTCCAGCCTTTAAGTTTTTAAGCATTTCATCTAAAATGCGGCGTTGTTCGCGTTGTGGTTTAGCAATCATGAACTGATAAAGGAGAATAACAATAAATATTGGCATTAGTGTCACGATTATTGAACCTATGCCACCTTGCCCACCTTGAAAGAAAAGTATTACTAAAAATTCCATTTTTTAACTATTGTATGAGGTAAATTTTTTGTTGTTGGTATTTAGCTTAAATTCAAGTATTTCTTAGTTTTCTACACTTAAATTAGCTAGATACTCTTGGCGAAATTCTGTAAAAAAACCAAGACGGATAGCTTGCCTGATTTTTCTCATAGTGTCAAGGTAGAAGTGGATATTGTGCTGAGTGCAGAGAATTGCGGATAAGATCTCTCCTACATGATATAAATGACGTAAGTAAGCTCTACTATAACGCCGACAAGTAGGACAACTACAATTTTCATCTAAAGGACGTGTATCTTGTGCATAACGAGCATTTTTAATATTTATTTTTCCCTTGCTAGTAAATAATTGACCATTACGAGCATTTCTAGTAGGCATTACGCAATCAAACATATCTACTCCACGTGCAACACATTCAATTAAATCTTCAGGTGTTCCAACGCCCATTAAATAACGAGGTTTGTTTTTTGGCATAAGTGGAGCAATATATTCTGTCACTTCATAGGTATAGCCTTTTTCCTCACCTACGGAAAGCCCCCCTATTGCATAACCTGGCAAATTCAACTCTAGGAGTTGCTCTAGGCTTTGTTGCCTAAGAGCTAGATACATTCCACCTTGAATAATCCCAAATAAAGCGGAACCTTCTGCTTGCCCATTATCAGACATGGTTCTTTGGTTAAATTCTGCTAAAGATCTTTTGGCCCAGCGTGTAGTTAAATTTAATGAGTCAGTAACTTGTTTTTCGGTTGCTGGGTATGGAGTACATTCATCAAATGCCATAATGATATCTGAGCCAAGAGCTAGCTGTATTTCCATTGATTTTTCTGGTGTTAGCAGGTGTTTTGAGCCGTCTAGGTGTGACTTAAAAGTTACACCTTCTTCAGTAGTTTTTCTAATTTTTGAAAGGCTAAAAACTTGAAAGCCTCCACTGTCGGTTAATATTGGTCTTTTCCAGCTAATAAATTTATGTAAACCACCTAGATTAGCAATTAGCTGATGTCCAGGTCTTAAGTAAAGATGATAGGTATTACCTAAAATAATTTGAGCCTCTGCTTCTTCAAGCATTTCTTGAGTTAGGGCTTTTACAGAACCTATAGTTCCTACAGGCATAAAAATAGGTGTTTCAATTATTCCATGTGCTGTTTCAAGTTGACCTAAGCGCGCACCATTATTTTCTGCTAACAATTCAAACTTCATGTTCACCTCTAAAGAAAAAATAAAAGCTAGATTTTAGATAGATAAAAATTTTTTGGAAAACCAAACTAGAAGGATTTATTATAACTTAACAACACCTTTTGTTATCTCTCTCAAATAAGCTTAAGAAATACTAAGGATAAATCATGAAAAAATGGATTATTATCATTTTATTAGTAATAGGCAGCTTTGGATTATATAAATATGTGATTGCACCTCATTTGCCTACGGCAGAATGCCCTGCTTGTCAGGGAAGCGGACAAATGATTACTAAAGAACCTGTTCTTAGAGGTGTAAAAATAGCTGCTGGCCCTAGTGCAACAATTGATGAAAGTGGACAAATGCAGATTAATAAACAAGCTGAGACTGATCTAGGTGCGCCACGTGAAAGAAAAGTTCCTTGTAAATGGTGTACTAATGGAACAACTACTCCAGCAAAAGCTGAGGAAATAGAAAAAGCCTTGGAAAAAGAAAAAGATAATAAATAAAACTCCATAAGCATTGCTATTTTAATTTTTTAGTGGATTTTAGTTCTGATCAAAAATGTTAAAATTTTTCCTGCTAAAATTTGCTAGAATTGGGAACCAAATCTCTACTATTGCGATCTTAAGCTCAAACCCATCTAAAAATCCCTTGGAGGCCAAAATGTATTATAAAAAAGCAGCTTTAGTAATTATTTTAGGGGTAGCCGTATTTTATAGCCTAGCATTAACTAAAATATTTTTTTCTCAAAAGTCTACTCCCACACCAATTGTTACTAATAATCCAATACCTATTCCACCACCAATTGTTGAGCCTCCTCCAGTTAATAACAATGCCCCTAGAATTGATGTTGTTTTTACTATTGATAGCACTAGCAGTATGAGCGATGAAATTCAAATTGTTAAAGAAAATATTCGTAATATTATTAATGATATTTCCCAGGGACAACCTGCGCCAGATGTTCGCTATGCAATTGTAACTTATCGTGATCGCTATGATGAATATGTAACCAAACATTGGCCTTTTACCCGTGATGTTCAAGAAATTTCCCATATTCTTTCATCAATTGTTGCTGCTGGAGGTGGTGATAAGCCAGAAAGCGTTAATGAAGCACTAAATGTTACACTTCATAAATTAGATTGGGATCCACAAGCAAGAAGTAAGATAGTTTTCTTAATTGGTGATGCTGGCCCAAATAATTATGCAGATGGCCCTCGTTGGGAAGATGAACTACTTTATGCACAAAGAAATAACATTTCCATTAATACCATTGCTTGCAGTGGTATTTGGCCTGTAGAAGCCCAAGTATTTAATTCACTTGCTTCTAGCAGCAATGGACAATTTGCCAACCTAACCTATAAACAAGAGCTTACTAATTCTGATGGTTCTCGTGCTGTAGTAATTGAAGAAGGTGGACGTACTTATTCTTTATCTGGAGAAGTAGATGATAAAGATTGGATGCGAGGAGCAGATGAACTGCTAGCCCGCAATGAAGCAAAAGAAATTTCTTCCTACCCAGCAACTTATAGCAGTGCAAGTAGTTTAGATGGTGGAATGGTTGCTCCTGTCGCAAAAAGGCTAGATGATGAATTAGCAATGGCTGATAGTGTAGAAAGCAGTGTAGTTGGAGGTGTAGCTAGCACAAAAGGTATTACAGCAGCTAGGCCAGCTAATATTGCCCTACCAGCAGAAGCCCTAAGCGAACCTACTACTATACGCCGAAAAACTGATGAATTAGCAGAAACTAAAGCTAAGGCATATGCAGAAAGAGATTTAGCTAAAGATATGCCTGCTGTATCAAATGTTGCTGCTGCTCCAAGTTATCCAACAAGTGTTAGTTTTGGTAATGCTAATAGAACTAATAACTTAAAT
The DNA here is from genome assembly GCA_016713405.1 of Blastocatellia bacterium. Lineage (NCBI taxonomy): Bacteria > Pseudomonadati > Acidobacteriota > Blastocatellia > Blastocatellia bacterium. Next base: position 189,296 of record JADJPF010000004.1, on the reverse strand, counting down.
GCTGTTTTAGCTGACTCTATTAAACGTGCTGCTCGCCAACAAGGTAGTACTTATGGAACTCTAGTCACCCCATTATTTGACTTTAAGGGCAGTAACTCTGGAGTAACAAAGCCTGCTAAAATATTTATTGATAGTAAATCCCAATTACAAAGCTTGTTAGGCACAAATAGCAGTATTGATATAAACAAAATAGACTTTAATAGCCAAGTTGTTGTTGCTGTATTTCTTGGACAAGTAAACAATAATTCTAGTGTAACTATTAGCAAAATATCTTTTAGTGGAAAAGACTTAATTATTACACTGCTACAACAATCTGGATCTGCAAGTAGTAATACAACAACGCCATTTCATTTAATGGTTATCCCCCGTCAAATTGCAGAAACAAAGCTATCGGCCAAAGATATTTTTGTTAAATTTGAATAAATTTTATAAAGTCTTAAGCATTTTTCTATATAGTGTTATAATGCTTTTGAATTTTCTTATGCGAACTTGACTTAGTAAAACTAAATCAAGTTCGCAGTTGCTTTTAAGTAACAAAAATCCATTCATAAGCTTTTTCTAAATCAGGTCTAGCTTATGTAATGTTAGTAGAAAAACCAAAACTTATGGCTTGACATATTATTTTGGTTAGAGTATACAGATTGTTTTAGTTTTCAATTTTAAATAGACCCACAATTTTACACTATAATTTGTAGTAATATACTCAAAGGAGAAATTTAATGGATCGTAGAGATTTTGCTAAATCTATATTAGGCTTTGCTATTGCCGGAATGATGGCTGGATGTGGTGGCGAACAACCTGCTACTACAGAGTCTCCAAAACCAGCAGAATCCCCAAAACCAGCAGAGTCCCCAAAACCAGTTGAAACTGAAAAACCTGCTGAAACTTCAACAGACAAAGCTGCTGGTCATGAATGCAAAGGCAAGAATGAATGTAAAGGCAAAGGCGGTTGCAAGACTGGTGACGGCGGTTGCAAAGGCAAAAATTCTTGTAAAGGCAAAGGCGGTTGCAAGGTTGAAGCTAGTGCATCTCCAGACAAAGCTGCTGGTCATGAATGCAAAGGCAAGAATGAATGCAAAGGCAAAGGCGGTTGCAAGACTGGTGACGGCGGTTGCAAAGGCAAAAATTCTTGTAAAGGCAAAGGCGGTTGCAAGGTTGAAGCTAGTGCATCCCCAGACAAAGCTGCTGGTCATGAATGCAAAGGCAAGAATGAATGCAAGGGCAAAGGCGGTTGCAAGACTGGTGACGGCGGTTGCAAAGGCAAAAATTCTTGTAAAGGCAAAGGTGGCTGTAAAGTCGCTGCTGCTTCTTCAGACAAAGGTGCTGCACACGAATGCAAAGGCAAAGCTAGCTGCAAAGCTGAAGCTAAAGGCAAAAATAGCTGTGGCGGTGCTGGTGGTTGCGGAGCAAAGAAATAAGCTAAGTAATATTTATAAAATTACTAATTTATGTAGAACACCTAACTTAAAATCTATAAGTTGGGTGTTTTTATTATTTTGTCAAGAAAAAAATTTATGCTTGGCATAAATTTTCATGATAGAATTGGCAGAGCCATTCATAGTGTTGTGTGTTGTCTGCGATCACCCGATAGAGAGAATCGGGTTTGGGTGATCTTTGTTGGGGAAAAACTTGATAAAAATTATAAATAAAATAATAAAAAGTAATAGGAGATTATAACTTATGCCTCTAGATGACTTGGACGATTTTCTAGCCATGGAACTAGGCGCAAAACCTTATAAAACCTCACAACAAGTAAATTCCCTTGAAGCTATGGTTTTAAGTCGTGTACAAAAGGCTTGTCCACCAGAAAATCGCCCTAATCAACAAAAAACTAATGATGAAACTCTTGTAGATACAATACCAACTAACGAACCTCTTTATCAACTTTTAGATTTACTTTGGCCTATTCTTAATACACTAGAATTTCTACTAACTAACCCATCTGAATTAATTGATAAACAGTTATTAGCTGATCAACGAACCCATTTAGCAGAACAACTTTTAGCATTACCAGAAATCCCAAACCTAGATAAACCTGGTGTTTTTGCTGCAATAGCTTCTTGTATGGATGCTGTAAATAGCACAAAAGCAGAAAAACGTTTAATAGCACAAACTAGATTAAAAACTCTTTGCCAAGCATTAGCAAATATTCGTCAAGAAGCCTATCAAGAAAGGCTGCAAGCTATGAGTAGATTTATAGACCCTATGATTTAGCAGTTTAATAGTAAAGCCTAGCCACAAAACAACAATTATGACTAAAAGTCTGCCCTCTTAAATCGATTTTAGTTATATTTTATTTTGCAACTAGGATTACTGACCTTAAAGAAAGACGTAAAACGCTAGTAAATCCTGACAGAATTATTAAATTTATTTATACTATTTTTGCCACCAACAAAATAATCCTAAAAATTTAATTAATTCCATAAGAAGGTACTATGAAAAATTACCGTAGTTTATTAGTAATTTTATTTATTATTTTACTTTTACCGCTTCCTTTAACAGCCAATTTTTCAAATTCTAATACAGAAGAAATTGAGCAAGCATCCATCAAGATTGCAGGTAATATTTTAGTCAAAGGCCAATCAATGAATTACTTGCAAACCTTGACTGACAAATTTGGAGCGCGATTAACAGGAACCTCTGCTTATAAACGCTCTGCTGAATGGGCAGCAGAAGAATTTCGGGCAATGGGTATTAAAAATGTCCGTTTAGAAAAATTTACTATGGGTGGCTGGGAAAGAACTACTTCTTCCCGCGCTCGTATGATTGCCCCCTTAGATCGTCCAATTGTTTTACATTCTTTAGGCTGGACACCTTCCACACCAGCAGGAGGGGTTAAAGGTGAAGTAGTATTGCTTAAAGATCTTGACCCAGAAAAAATCAAAGCAAATACTAACTTAAAAGGGAAAATTCTTTTATTTGACCCAGCTAGTGTTTTTGCAGAAGGCCGATTAAATGCAATTTTGCGCTTTCCAGATGCTTATAACGCCTTTAAAGAAGTAGGTGCATTGGCTGTTTTAGTACCTGATCAATATGACAATAATATTGTTAAGGCCCGTAAAGCTTCTAATGGAACATCAATTACACCAATTCCTGCTGCTGCACTTGGTGCAGAGGATAATCAATTGATTCGTCGTTTGCTAGAAAAAGGTTCTGTTAAAGTAGAATTTGAGTATCAAAACCACACTCCGGGCGAAATTCAGGTTGATAATGTAATAGCAGAAATTGTTGGACGAGAAAAGCCAGATGAATGGGTTTTAATTGGAGCGCATTTAGATTCTTGGGATTTTGCAACAGGTGCGCAGGATAATGGAAGCGGCTGTGCTACTGTACTAGAAACTGCTAGAGCAATTATGTCTCTAGGCCAAGCCCCTCGTCGCTCAATTCGCTTTGCTCTATGGGGTGGAGAAGAGCAAGGTTTATTAGGTTCAAAAGCCTATATTGAAGCTCATAAATCAGAGATGGCTAAATGTCTTGCAGTGCTTAATACTGATAATGGCGCAGGCCATCCTAGAGGTTGGAAGGTTCAAGGCCGCAATGATGTTTATGAAGCAATGAAACCTATTAGCAAACTTCTTACTAGCTTAAATGGTGATACCTTATCACCTGAAGTAAGTTTTAATACTGATCATGGCTATTTTATTTTAGAAGGTGTTCCTACGCTAGATTTATTAGTAGATATGACACATTATGATGATATTCATCATAAGTTTAGCGATACCATAGACAAGGTTAATCCACATAATTTAGCAGCAGCAAGCGCGATTGTAGCAATTACAGGCTATCATATTGCAGAACAACCTAACCAACTTGCTCCACGCCTAGAACACAATGCAATAGAAGAAATCTTGAAAAAAGCAAATATCCTAGATTTTCTTAAAAAATCTGGCGACTGGAAATAATAATTTTTACTTGAGTGTATCTTTAAGTTTTTCAATAAGATACACTCCTTAAAATTTATCTTTTCTAGTAAAAAAACTGATATTAACTAGCAACAATCTGCAATGTTTTTGCAGATTGTTGCTGCTATTTTCCATCTACTCCTAAAAATTAGATTTTAGGAGTAAAATATGTCTTTATTAAAAGCTCTTTTTACTATTATATTTTTATTATTTACAACCTCTATAACTTACTCTCAAACTATAAATGCTTTCCAATCAATAAATAATCTTATCTCTAATGAAGGCCATTTTTTAGAAGTGGCTAAACTAGATATCTGTGCTAATGGTAAATTTGCTGTATCTTGCTCAGAACCTGATGAGCTAACAACAAATCCAACTATTAAGCTTTGGGATTTAGCTACCGCTAGATTACTACGCAATCTACCAGGGGTTGATTATGCTCTTTCACCTGACAAAAACACACTTTATCTTAATCAAATAGCAAAAAATCAAGACCTTAACCAAACTGACAAAACTATAATTACTTTAGATTTAATTTCTCTAAGTGAAGTAAAAACGACAAACTATAAATATAGAATTAACCAAATTAGTAGCAATGCCAACCTTGCTTTAAGTTATGACACAAATATTAGTGCTTTTATTTTTGAGCTTAAAAGCGGTAAAAAATTAGCTCAATTACCAGGAAACTTACTCTTTTTATCAGATGATTTTTCCATTGCACTACTAGAAATAAACCAAGAAACCAAACTCTATGATGTTATTAAAAATCAATATCTAACAACTCTGCCTAGTGCAAACACTTGCCTAGCATTATGCCCAAATGGAAAATATGTATTGCTAAATAATAATAACCAAATATCTTTACTTAATCTAAGCACAAGGCAATCTATTCCCTTAGATATAACAAATAGCGATGTTTGGAAAGTTTCTTTTAGTAAGAACTCAAAACAAATAGGTGTTTTATCTTATAATTTTGACTTAAGAGTTTATAATTTATTTGGTCAAAAAGTAAGTTATATTGCTCAATTAAACAAACCTAATATAAGCATTAATGATGCTGAGGTTTCGCTAGATTTAGATAATTTACAATTTGCAATTTGTGAAACAGAAAATTTTTATTATTGTAATTTTAACAAAAATTATTATATCTCTAGCTCCTTAGCACAAAGCTATTTACCAGCTTATTCTCGTACAAATCCACAAGGTAATTTACTTATATGTGAAGAATTTTATGACGAAGAAACTCGAAAATTAATAGCTTGGGATCTAAAAATGGGTAAACCCCTTTATTCATCAGTCCTTGAAGAACATCAAGGAAATATTAGCCTAGCAAACCTTATTTTATCGGACTCATTTATTGCATTACCAACCACAAGAGGGTTTAATATTTATAATTTGAAAGAAGATAAATTAATACTTCAAGTTACAGGAAAATCAATTAGTTTTACAAAAAATTCTTCTAACCTTTTAGTGCTAGAGCAAGGTCATTTGGTGCTTTATAGCTTGACGACTTCTAAGCCAACTAGCTTTTTTCAACATAGCCAACTTATTCATAGTGCTACAGTTAATACAAAATTTGTAGTTGGTTTAGACGTGCAAGGAAGCATAATTGTTTGGGATATAGAAACTGCTAAACAAGTTTTTAAGGTTGATAGCTTAAGTAACTCTATAAAAACATTTATCTTAAGTGATAGTGAGAAAATTTTAATTACAGTTCATCAAACAGAAATTAAAATTTGGTCAATAGAAGAAAATCGACTTAACAAAAGCATTCCAAACAATAGCAAAAAGCTAGCAGCTTTTTTATCAGCAAATGATAAAACATTGCTATTAATTGATAAAACTTCTGGTAAAGCAGAAGTTTGGGATGTTGAACAAGGGTTGCAAGTTTCGAGTTTAGGTAAAGTAGTAGATACTAATCAATTAGATATTCATATTTCCCCTAATGGTGATTTAGCAGTTATAAACGGAGTTCTTTGGGACTTAAAGACTATAAATACCTTAAGTAATATATCTTCAGGTTATACTACTCTTTTAGCAACAAATAAAGTTATTTTAGCTAGTAATAATGGTTATGAAATATGGAATATCAAGCAAAATTCCTTACTAGCTACTATTCGTAACTATGAATCAAATTGGTTAGTTTATAGTCCTGAAGGATTTTTTGATGGTTCAAAAGAATCAATAAAACTACTTTCATGGAAACTTGCTAAATGGCCGTATTTACAGGTATTTGACAAGCATTTAGAAGAACAGTTTTACACACCAAATCTTTTAAGTAAAATAGTTAGATAGTTAAAAGTAATCAAAAATAACATTAGAATAATTAAAGAATAAACCTGAGGTGAAAGCGTCTATTGCACAGAAAATGTGCAAAAATGCTATTAAACATACATGTAATTACTTGACTATTGCTTAAATAATGGATAGTCTATCTAAGTCTATAAATAAGATTCCTAATAATTTGATCCCGTTGGAACATTGTAAATGGCTAAAGATGAATCACTTCAGGCGATTTCTTCTGTTGAACTCATAGCTCTTTGCACAAGCAATAATTCAGATGCTTGGGACGAATTTATAAAGCGGTTTCACCGCTATATTAGCGTTTGTGTCTTTCGTGAAAGTCGCAATTATAAACTAGACCCTTCAGAACTTACACAAGAGGTTTTTCTTAAGCTTCTTGCCAATGATTGCAAAATCCTAAAAGATTTTCATGGTGAAACAGAAAATTCTGTATTTGCTTATCTAGCTACAATTGTCTATAGCACAGTAAAAGACCAAATTCGTAGAGAAATAGCACAAAAACGTTCTGCTATTGTATTATCATTAGACAAACCCATAGATTTTCAACAAGGAATTTCCTTAAAAGATATTTTGCCTGCCGGAACAGAAACATCGCCAGATCTAATGTTTCAAGAAAGAATTATCCCTAAAAAATTAAAAGAGTTATTAAAATCTGCACTCTCTGGTGCTAATGCAACACGAGACACAATTATTTTTCACTTACATATCATTAATGGTTTATCACCGCGTGAAATTGGAGAAATGCCAAATGTAGCTCTAAACACCAATAATGTCCAAACAATCATTACTCGTACTAAAGAGCGACTAAAAGAAGTTTTAGGAAAAAAAGGAGCCGTAGAATTGTAAAGTTTTTGTACGTATTCAAAAGGTTTTTACGTCTTATTTATTATCCCTCTATAAATCGTATAGATTAGACAATTGAAAACTTATGAAAACAAAATCTTGTGAAACTGAAGTTGATGTTTTTAGTTATTTTACTATCGCAAGAAAATTATTAGAGCTAAAGATTATGGAAAATAATGTCTGTTCATATGAAGCAAAAACCTTAAAATATTTCACTAGCCAACTAAGTAATGGTGAGCTAGCAGAAATTGAGGCTCATATAGCTGAATGTGATGAATGCTGCAATACTTTAGCCGCTTTATCTCAAATGACTAACAAAGAGGAGTCCATTGTTGAAGAATCTTTTCTCTATAACAATTTAGCTGCTGAAGAAAAGAAAATCCGTGAATTAGTAAAAATTACTTTAGCAAATAGTGGTGATACAGAAGATATTAAAGAACCTAATAACCCAACTAATATAGTTTCTCTTGCAGATCAGCAAAAATCATTAAATGAAAAATCTATCTCTAAGCCTTTTAAGTGGAAAATTAGCCAGTTAGCCATTGCAGCATCCTTAGCAATATTTCTACTTGTAGGTGCATTTGCAGTATTAAATTCACAAAATAATAGTTCTACTAATGAAACAATTGCTAAAAGTATTTTAGTGATAAAAGAAATAAATCAAATGGGTCGTCCAAATGATTTAAGAATATCAGAGTTTGACTATGCACCTTCGCTTGAATCACGTGGCTCAACTGAAGAACAAAAAAGCAAATTAGCAACAACTATAGAAAACTTAACTGCCGAAGTTGAAAAAAACCCAACTACAACTAACAGACAAATCCTTGCCCAAGCATTAATACTCTCAGATGATCATCAAAAAGCTATTGAACAACTTTCCCAAGCCTTAACTACTAAACCTGGAGATATAGCTATTTTAAATGATCTAGCTCTAGCCCAAGCAGCAACAAAAAACTATCAACAAGCATTAGTCTATATTAATGAAGCATTAGCAGCTAATCCAAATTATTTATCAGCAATTTTTAATAGAGCTTTAATTTATCAAGAACTTAAACAATATAATAATGCTCGTTCTGATTGGGAAAACTACCTGAAACTAGATGCTAATTCTTCTTGGGCAATAGAAGCTAAAAAATACTTACAGCAAATTCCATAACCATAATAGATTCATCAGTTTATATTTTAATCTTATCCAAAATGGACTAATTTTTGTTTAATGCCTTTTTTAATTATTTTGTTTTTTCAACTGCTTTACTAATCATTGCTATCAAGTCTTTACTAGTAACAGGTTTAGCTAAAATTAGGTCTACACCACTTTCTTTAGCTAGTTTTAGGTCTGTTTGGTTGGCCCAGCCTGTAAGCAGAATTATAGGCACTTTCTCATTTATAGCTTTAATTCGCGCAATTACTTCCCAACCAGCTAGTCCCGGCATACCTAGATCAGTTAGGACTAAATCAAATTTTTCTTTATGAAATTTTTCTATGCCTTCCTCACCAGAACTTGCATCAACTACATGATGCCCTTCATCTTCTAAGATTTCGTGTATTGCCCCGCGCACAAAATCTTCATCATCAATAATTAAGATGTTTATTGGTTCTTGTTTTGACTTTACTGCTATTGGTTCTATTGGAAGTTGAGGTAAAGATACTGGTAATTTAATAGTAAAAGTTGTGCCTAGGTTTTCTTGGCTATCTACTAAAATTTCTCCTCCATGCCGGTTAATGATACCATAGCAAACAGAAAGTCCAAGTCCACTGCTAGAGACTCCTTTGGTAGTAAAGAAAGGGTCAAAGATTCGTTGGCGTATTTCTTCAGACATTCCTATCCCAGTATCAGTCATTGAAATATATAAGTGTTCTTTGTTAATCCAAGTTCGACAAGTAATAGTACCATCTTTAGTTGTAGCATCTACAGCATTAAAAATAACATTTGCTAGGGCTTCTCGTAACTCAGCAATATTTCCTTGAATTTCTGGTATGGTTGAATACTCCGTTTTTATACGGATAGAAATGCCCCTAGATTGTGCAGAATCTTTCCAGCGATGACGGGTTAGAAGCAAAACTTGGTCTATTAACTTATTTAGGTTAACAGTCTCTAACCTAATATCTTTACGGGTTTTAGTAAATTCTTGTAGAAGTCTAACGGTTTCTGCACCATCACGAGCAGCTTTTTCAATTACTTTTAGTCGGCGTGTTAGAGTTTCATCTCTAGTGTCCCTAAGAGATAGTTCGGTATAGCCTAAAATTGCTGCTAATAAATTATTAAAATCGTGTGCAATTCCTCCTACCATTCCACCTAAAGCCCTTAATTTTTCTACTTGTATTAATTGCTGTTCACTTTCCTTACGTACAGTAATATCTCGGACAATACACTGGCAAAGTACTTCTGTCCCTGTATTTATAATTGTGTTAGCTGACTCTATAGGTAGGATTAGGCCATCTTTACGACGCATTTTCACTTCTTCTACAAAATTGCCTATACGAAACATAGCTTCAAAAGTTTTTTCTGATTCAACAAATTCTGAGGCTGCCCACAAATCGCTAAAACGCATACCAAGTAGTTCTGTTTTACTATAACCCAGCATTTGAGAGGCTCTTTCATTAGCTTCTACACATTGACCAGAAACATCAAATAACAAAATAGCATCAGAAGCATTTTCTACTAAAGTTCTATATTTTTGTTCAGATACTTTTACTTGATTATAAAGTGTACTTATGCGTAGACCTGCGCGAATACGTGAAAGTAACTCTTTGCTATTAATAGGTTTAGCAATATAGTCATCGGCTCCAATGTCTAGCCCAGTGATTCTATCATCTATAGAATCTCTTGCTGTAAGGATAATGAAATAAATGTGGTTTAATTTTGGAGTAGATTTAACTTGTTGGCATAGTTCATAACCGTTTAGCCCTGGCATCATTAAGTCAGACACAATCAAATCTGGTTGAAAAGTACTAATAACTTCCCATCCCTTTAGTCCATCTTCTGCCGCAACTACATCACATTCAAGTGATTGCAGTCTTCTTAATAACACAGTACGAAACTGAGCATCATCTTCAACCAACACTACTTTTGGACGCTTAGACATAGTTATTTATAAATTTTTGGCAAGCAAAACCCTCAATTGGATGTAAGTGGTTGCCACGTTTTTTAAGAATAAAGATAAGAAGAAAGTTTTTCTTAGAAGTTAGACATTTTAATCAAGAATAATGTATTTGCCAAAAGAGTTTACCTTTAGATAATTTTCTTTGCAATAAAATTTTATTTTTCTAACAATTATGTGTTATAGAAGGAATTTCTGTAAAATCTTTCTGTTTTCTAAAGGAAAAATTCGATAGAATAGTTTCTGGAGTTGCTCCTAGTTAATTATGTCGTCACAACCAATAAAATCTTTTATTACAATTCATAATATTGATCAAATCACCCGTCTTGATTCAGCTACTAATGAACAAGTGGTGAACTCTTATCAATGTACAGAACTTGTTGCAGGAATAATTGATGCGTTAATTGATGAGGCCCGCAATGGCCTTGTTGGTTTTGTTGTTGGTGAACGTGGTGTAGGAAAAAGCCACCTTTTAGCATTTTTACGAGCTATTCTTGCTCAACCAGAGCTAATTCAAAAAATCCAACATCCCTTTGCCCGTAAACGCTTAGAGCAAACTGTTGACTCTCGCTCACGCTCTCAAACTATGGTGACAATAAATTGCGATAGTGAACAAACTGATATAACACTACTTACTACACGTGGAGATGCTCAAATAGAAGCTGCTTGTTCTACAGGAAAAAATGTTTTTGTCTTTATAGATGGTATTTCTCTACTTTTGCGACGTTCTAAACGAGATGAATGTTTACAATGGCTAGTTAGTCTAGTAAATAACGCTAATTCAAAACGCTATCAACTTTTTATTGCTTTAGATCAAGATTTAACAGAACTACTTTCCAAAACCTTCTCTAATGTTGGAGCAATGATAGCTATAGAAACCTTGCCTGTTAGTAATTTAGCTGTAGTATTAGATGAATTTATATGTCCTAAAAAAAATGATCAGCGTAAAGCTTTAGATAATCTTTATAATGAGTTACGCCAAAAAGTACCTTCTTTTCAATGGAGCCAACAAGAATTTTTACAAAGTTTTCCTCTACATCCACAAGTCTTAAAAATTACTCCTGCACTACGTACTTATGCCCGCACATTTTCTTTATTTAGCTTTTTCTATAATGTTACACCTAGAACAATTATGCGCCGTGGATTTAACTTAATTAGTTTAGTAGAGGTATTTGAAACTTTTGAATATGATTTAAGGCGCAATGGTACGTTGACTTATCTATTTAACACCTATGATTATTTGCTAGATAATTTTGTTAAGGCACTTCCTTCAACTCAGCAATTTCAAGGTAAGTTTTTACTAAGAGCAATTACATTACTTTCTTTAACAGAAAAACCATTTACTGCTTTACAACTTGCTGATAGCGTGATGGTTTTTGATGATAGTCCTGCGGTACTCTTTTGCCAATCTATGAAAACAATTATGGATTTTATTGTGACTGCTGCTGGGGAAAAAATGATTGTTATAACTGAAGGTGTGGAAAAATTTTTCCAACTTCGTCTAGCAGAAGTCAGTAAGGTAGACCCTATAGAAGAAGCACTTACACAAATAGAGGATGATGATAGTAGATTAGTAGAGATTTTAATAGATAGTGGTAAGCAAGTTTTTAAGGATTGGCCGTTGATTTTTGATAAAGATAATTTCCAACGCCGCTCAGAGCTAGAATTAACTTGGCGTGGAACAAATCGACGTGGAATACTTAAATTAGGAGGTTCATCAGAATTAGCTAGTCAAGCTAGTAAGCAAAAAAATTTTGAGTGGCAACTAATTTTAATTCCATTGTCTTCTCTCAACCAACAACGCTCAGAATTATCTCAAAATCAAATAATCCGCTATTGGTATCCTGATGAGTTACATACAGAAGAATCCCATTTACTAAAACGTTTATTAATAATTCGTCAACAAGGACAAACTTTTCTTAACCCAGAAGAATTAAAGGCTGAAGATACTTATTTAACTACACAGGTAGCAAAAATTTTCTCTCGTTGCTATTTAGAAACTACCTTTTTAGGTATTGCACAAAAAGACACTGCACAACTTTTTTCTAGTCAGGAAAAACGCTTACCCTACTTACTAGGTGCAATGCTTGATTCTGTTTGGAAAGGAAAATTCTCTCGACATCCAGTTTTTAGCGAGTTATTAACAGAAAGAACCATTAAAGTCATGGCTAGAGGTTTTTTCTTCCCATCTGAATGGTCAAGACCAGAACTAAAAAAATACTTAGGTCTTTTTGCTTTACCACTTCATATTGTAAGTTTAGTAGGAGAAAACTTTGAATATGCTCTGCGTTCAGATATACCAATAGATGCACCTCTAGGTAAACTACTAGATATATTAGATAGAGCTTATAATAACACCATCAGTAAGACAGATCTAGAACGTCTATTTTATAATGAACCTTTTGGCTTACAACAATCTACTCTACTACTATTAATATTAGGATCCGCAGCAGCAGGACACATTATTTTAACAGATGATTCTGGTGAAGTAATTCTTACTAATGCTGGTATTCGTAGCGGTTATGACATAGCAAATTACACTAAAATTTGTCTTCCTACAGTTCTTCAACCTAAAGAAATTAAAGAATCTAAAGAGATTAAAGAAGAGGTAGTAGCCGCATCACTACCATTAAAAGTAGAATCTAGTCTTAGTAACTATCCTGTAATACCTCCAATAAAAACAGAGAGCTTAAAAACTGAATCTGCTAGTTCTTTAGAAAAGCCCTTTCCATCCGTGACCGGGCCGTTAACTAATACAGGTATCTCTAAAGAAAAACCTAGTTCTTCAGAAGAAGATGAACTTCTTGAGTTTTATCAATCTGGCTTTTTCCCAAGGCCAAATATACCTAATGAACCAGTAATTAAAGCCTCAACCACAGCAGAATTACCAAATATTACTAGAATTAGAAAAAATACTATTACAAATATGCCAGCTATTTCAGAGGAAATAGTAAATGCAGAGCCAAAAGCTTCTCCAGAAGAAGATGAACTTCTTGAGTTTTATCAGTCTGGAATGTTTCCTAGACCAAACTTAAGTTCTACAGAAACAACCGAAAAGTCTGTGGAAAAAGCTCCTATTAAGTTAACAAGTGGATTCTTAAAACCTTTAGCTTTAGCAACTACTTCAACAGACATTTCAGCTTACCCTGCAATAAAAGCTGAAGTTGAGCCGTCTAACATACCAACAATAAATATATCGCCTATAGAACCTATTGAAGACTCATTATTATCAAAATTATCAAAAAACACAGAGCCAAAAGAAGAGTTAAAAGAAGCTATTTCTATAACAGAAGATGGCAAATTTGACTTAAATTTAGAATTGCCTCCACCACCAGCTAAAGCGGTAATAGATTTAGAAAGTGCTTTAGCAAGTTTTGAAGCAGATCGGGATCGTTTGGCTAATGCCCCAACTCTATCAGAACTCCCTATAATATCAGATATTCCCGAAGAAGATTCCATTGCAAATAAACCCTTCTCAAATGGCTTAGGTGATTATGATGATGATTGGGCAGAATCACTACAATCATTAGAGTCATTAGAGTCATTAAAAGAAACTCAAAAAGTCCCTATAGTTAAAATTACTAGAGAAGATCAATTATTTGAACCTATTTCTCCATCTCATCCAACAGTTAAATTACCTACTGTGCCTTTTTCAGAAGATCCAGAAAATGCACCTAAACTTTCAGAAGAACAATTAAAACAATTTCTTTCCCAAACAGAACTAAATAAAATAACTCAAAAATTACCAAGTGTTCCATCATCCCTTCAAGAAGTAACTCCAGCAAATTCTCTTAATGCTCAAACCGTAGCAATAGATCCTATAAATGAGGCTAATGAGGCCAATAATGAAACTAATAATGATGTTGAGAGTGTTAAAACAGGAAATACTCCTAGGTTAGATGAAGTAGATGATATTTACCTTGATCCATTTACTGGAGTATTTGAGACTGTAACATTTCCTGATGAAGATGAAGAGGAAAAACAATTATATGCTTCTATAGCTAATAAATTTGCAACTCAAGGATCAATACCTAGTACTAGCAACAATGCTGACATAAAACCTTTAGAAACTAATGTTTCCGATCAAGAGGCTAAAGCCGTTATACAGCCAGCAAATGATTTATATATCCAAAATAATTTAGAAGAAAGCCAGCAAATAGAAAATACCCAAACAGCAACAGAAAATCCTAGTCTGTTAATTGATAATACTGTTGCTATGCAAAAAAGCGAGTCTAATAATTTAGCAATAGAAGATTCAACACAAGATTCAACACAAGATTCAAATGTGGAAGCACAACCAATTGTTAATAATTTAATTGATGTAAGCTTAAATTTAGATGAACTTAATAATTTAATGATTGCTGAACAAAATTTAGATTTGCAACAAACCATTTCACAACCTGTTAGTGATTTTGCTAGTACAAATATTTCTTTAGATTCTTCTTTAGATTCTTCTTTAAATTCTTCTTTAGCGAATATAGAAAATATTTCTTCTACTTCTGATATAACAGCAAATTATGAAGCTAGTCCAACAGAAACAAATTTAGATTATGGGAGTTTTGCTAGTAGTCCTACAAATGAAAATATTTTCTCCCAAAATAGTCAGGTTAAAAATTCTGCTTTAGAACCTTTAACAAATAACATAAATAACCCCATTACACTAAATCCAATTCTTTCAGTACCAGAAAAAACTTTAGGTGATTTACTTCTAGGTAATAACAATGATTTTGATCTCCCTAAAGTGGTCTCTCCTCCTGATGAACCATCACCTATTGAATATGTCCCAGATGAATTTGTTTTTGGAGAACGAAATTTTAATGTCTCTAATAATCCTAATCCTAAAGAAATAAAAACTTTACCTAGTACAACTTTAGCTCAAGAGTCCTTGCCAAATGAAATATTGCTTAGAGAAAGTAACTCTAATCATTTTGCAATTACTAATAATGCTTCACAAAGTAATATCTTTCCTGGCGATGAGATCGCTAATGAATATGGGTTTGATACAATAATGGATGATGGAGAGGCTGAGAATTTAAATATGCCTAATGAAGAATACGCTATTGAACAAAGATTTGCACCTCCACCTTCACCACCACCAGCAATTACAGGACAAAAGACGTTTTCTTCAAACCTAGAAGCATTTGTAGAAGAAAGCTTACAACCTCAAGCATCTACTAGTCCTATGGTTGCACAGTTATCACAAAATAAACTAGTATTATCTCGTAAACTAAATAATGAAGTTGTTGCTCATAAAGAACTAGTTATTTTATATGAAAAATTTATGGAGCTTTGCAACAGTTATAAAGCTCCTCAGAACATACCTACAGAACAGCAATTTAAGCTTATAGCCTTAAATTCAGTAAAAATGCTGAAAGCTGAATCGTTTTCTAGTGATATATCCTGTTGTTTAGAAATAGTTGAAGGGGAAGTACATGTTTATTGTCAAACTAACCGAACTAGTTTGTTTCAAAAACGTACCCCTCGCCAAAGATTATTTTAAGTTTTGGTTTAATTAATATTAAAAAATAGATAAAATGTATTTATTAGGAAATAAAATCTTTAAAATATTGCTACCACTTTGGTTATTAGCTATTGGTATTGGTATGTATTTTGTACTAGACCATGCAAATAAAGCAGCTTTAGTTACACACCCTCCTGTAACTTGGCCCGGTGATAACAATGTTTTACTTTCTAAAGATAAATATACTTTAATTTTATTTAGTCATCCAAAATGCCCTTGTACACGTGCCACACTAGAAGAGTTAGCTAGGTTAATGACTCAATGTCAAAGTCGCTTAAAAGCTTATGCGTTGTTTTCCAAACCTAAAAATAGCTCCCTTGATTGGGAACAAACCGATATTTGGGAAACAGCTAAATTAATTCCTGATCTTGAAGTTAAAATTGACCTTGAAGGTCAAACAGCAGAAAAATTTAATGCCAGTACTTCCGGCCAAGTAGTTGTGTATGATCCTCAAGGTAAGTTACTATTTAGCGGCGGTATTACAAGCGCACGAGGTCATGCTGGAGATAATATTGGTCGTAGTAGCATTGTTGCTTTAGTAAATACTGGAGTATTACCTCAAATAATTACCCCAGTATTTGGTTGTACTTTATGTTTACCTAATTCTGGAAAAAATAATCCCGAAAAATAGAGACTAAATTTTAAGGTGTTACCTATGTCTACTTTAACTAATTCTAGCAATTTTCAACTAGATGCTAGTTCGTCTCTAGATATAGAAATACAAAATAAAATTAATACCAGAACAACAGAACTTTTTGACCAACAACAACAACAAATCTTCCAACGTACTGATCGGTTGTTTTCTAAATTATTAATACTTCAATGGGTAGCTGGTATTATTACTGCTATTTTTATTTCTCCTACAGCATGGACTGGAATTTACCCTGAACTACATATTCATGTTTTGGCAGCGGTTTTTTTAGGCGGAATCATAATTAGCCTTCCTATTTATCTTGTTGCTAGCCAACCTGGTCAACCGGCTACACGTCATTCTATTGCAATAGCTCAAATGCTTTCATCTGCTTTACTTATACATCTTTCTGGTGGTCGCATTGAAACCCACTTTCATATATTTGGTTCACTTGCCTTCTTAGCCTTTTATGGTGATTGGCGTGTTTTGATAACTGCAACCGTAGTAGTAGGGCTAGATCATTTTATTCGAGGTGTTTACTGGCCCCAATCTGTTTTTGGAGTAATAACGGCAGGTCAATTACGTTGGTTAGAACACGCGGCTTGGGTAATTTTTGAAGACTGCTTTTTAGTATTTGCCTGTCTACGTAGCGTTAGTGATTTAGAAGGAATGGCCCATAAAAATGCACAGCTTGAAGCCATTAATGCAAACATTGAAAGAAAAGTGTTGGAAAGAACGGCCCAATTAGATAAAAAGACTGAAGAGCTAGCAAAAAATAACTTGGAACTTGATAAGAAAAACTCTGAACTTGATAAAAATAACTTAGAGCTTGATAAGAAAAACTTTGAACTAGCAGACTTTATAGAACAACTTAAACAATCTAAAGAAGAAATTGAAAAAGCTCATAAAGATTTACTTAAAACTAATCAAGAACTTGTTGAATCTAATCGACGGGCTGACCGAATATTTTCTGCTTTGGCAGAAGCCTTACCTGGCACTGTGCTAGATGAAAAATATCGACTAGATAGCAAAATTGGTAGTGGTGGTTTTGGTGCTGTTTATCGTGCTACTCATCTTGCCTTAGGTCGTCCCATTGCAGTAAAAGTATTTCGCCCAACAGAAGATAATGCTAGTGCTGAAAATTTAGAAAGATTTTTGTTAGAAGGCGTGTCTACTTGTAGAGTAACTCATCCTAATGCTGTTTCTGTATTAGATTCAGGTATTTCTTCTGAAGGTATTGCTTATCTTGTAATGGAACTTTTAGAGGGTTGGTCACTTAATA
Organism: Blastocatellia bacterium; assembly: GCA_016713405.1. Lineage (NCBI taxonomy): Bacteria > Pseudomonadati > Acidobacteriota > Blastocatellia > Blastocatellia bacterium. The sequence continues at coordinate 171,712 of JADJPF010000004.1, read as the reverse complement.
GCGAAATTAAGGACAAAGGAAAATTATCCATTAATCGTTGCTTAGATATTATTATTCCTGTTTGTGATGTATTAGAAGAAGCTCATAGAAATGGTATTATCCATCGTGATATCAAGCCAGATAATATTTTTCTACACCAAACTAAAGAAGGTGAAATAGTCAAAGTAGTGGATTTTGGTATTGCTAAACTTGTTGATAAAGATGAAAAAACACCTAGTAATCTTACTGGCACAGGAAATCTAGTTGGTACACCTACTTATATGTCACCAGAAAGACTTTCTAATAAACTTTATGATGGTCGTTCTGATGTCTATAGCTTAGGTATATTATTTTATCAACTGCTAGCTGGCTGTGTTCCTTTTGAAGAAGAATATAGTGGTATAGTTGGACTTGTATTAATGCACTTAAAACAAGAACCTCCTTCTTTAAGAGATTTTGACCCAGATATTCCTCAAGAATTAGAAGAAATAGTAATGAAGACTTTAATAAAAGATCCTGAAGGTCGCCTTAGTGCAGCAAAACTTGGTCAAGCTTTAAGAGATTTTGCCCGTAGTAATTCTTATACTTTATCTAACAATATAATTAGTTTAGAAAGAGGCCACTCATCAGTTAATACTGGTTCTTCAAAGCTACCAACAGTAGAATTTTCTCCTAAAACAACAAAAGAAGATAAAATTTCTGATGTGGTAGTTAGCTAATAAATTAGGTATCTCTTAAAGAATAGGCAGCTAGCTTAAGCTAGTTGCCTAAATTCATTTTTAAGGTCTGCAAACATTTTCTCTTTTTCTTCCCTATCTAGCAAACTAGCTTGAAGAGCATTTATTGTTAAGTTTTCTAACTCTGTTTGGCTAAGATGAAAATTGTTGGCTACCTGCCAAAACTCATTTGTTAAAGTGGTGTTAAACATTGGTGGATCGTCTGAGTTAATAGTTATATAGAGTCCAGCATCTAGTAGTTTTGGTAAAGGATGCTGATTAATACTACCTGCAACTTTTAAGCAAACATTACTAGTCGGACATACTTCTAGCGGAATTTGATGCTCTTTAAGATAAGCTACAAGTTCTTTATCTTCTAAACAACGTACTCCATGCCCAATTCTTTTAGCCTGTAAACTTTTTAATGCACCCCAAATGCTAGCCGGGCCTGCCGTTTCACCTGCATGAGGAATGCTAGCTATCCCTGCTTCTAAGACTTTTTCAAAAGCTGCTTGATGTAGTTCTGGGGGATGGCCTGCTTCCGGGCCTCCTAACCCTAGTGCTACAACTCCTTTATCTTTAGCACCTATTACCCAATCTGCAATTAATAATCCTTCTTCAGGGCTAATATTTCGAGCAATATCAATAATTAACCCCATTTTTACACCATATTCTTTGCTAGCCCAAACACGCGCACGATTTATAGCGGCTAATTGATCCTCAAAAGCAATCTGTCTAAATTTATAGTGTGTATAAGCTGTATAAGTAACTTCACTATAACGGATATTTTGCTCAGCTTGCCCAACTAAAAATTCTTTTGTAATTAGTTCAATATCTTCTGCCCTGCGAAGACAAGAGGATATTTTTAAGTATACTTCCACAAAATGTGGAAAATCCTTAAATTTATACCATTCCCGCAGCCCCGCTTCATCATTAGCGGGTAAGTCAATATTATGTTTTTGAGCAAGTTTTAATAAAGTAGCAGGTTGTATTGCCCCTTCTAAATGAACATGTAGTTCTACTTTAGGCATTAAAGTAATAAATTGTTTTAAGTCCATATATTTTTAATTTTTTACTACTCGCTTTTTACTGTGCTTCTTTCTTTTACTTCTTCAGATGTTAATCCATAAATTGGAGGTGTAATAATATCTAGCATTCCTAAATATAAATAAATTTGTCCTCTATGATGGATTTCATGCTCAACCATTGCCCGTAGCCATTTCCATAAAGTTATTGGAATCCCAGCCGGAGTTAAACATTTTTTTTCTAAATCTTCTGAACTTAATTTGCTAAAAATATCCATTGATTCAGAATGTAGGCGGTTAAAAAACTCCATAACCTCTTCATAGCTTTCAGCAAGTTCTTTTCCATGCCCAGGATAACTACTAGGCTTAAATTGTGCATTTTCAGCATACATAAAGCGTTCTATTGTTGCTAAATGCCTAATAATATCAGCAAAAGTAAATTTTCCTTCTTTGTATGTCCAATTAATTTTATCTCTAGGAATTACTTTTATTACTTTTATTGTACGTCCCCTAACTTTTTCAAAATATTCCAAGAATATATTTATATCCTTTATTTCCATATACTTAACAATCCTATATATTTAATTAGTTAGTCTAATTAAGCCCTTGCGAATAGCATATTGCACAAGTCCTGTTACTTCTTTAACTTGGAGTTTACGCATTAGGTTAGTGCGGTGGGTTTCTATTGTCTTAAGACTTAAGTTTAATTTATTGGCAATTTCTTTGTTAGACTTACCTTCAGCAATAAGTTGTAAGATTTCTCGTTCCCGACTTGTTAAACTATCTTTAGTATCCTCACTATCAACTTTACGGACAAAACCCTCTATTAATTGAGTAGCAGCATCTAGGCTTAAAAAGCATTTTCCAGCCTTAGCAGCCTGGACTGCTCGAATTAGGTCATCTTTAGCACTATTTTTCATTAAATAGCCACAAGCACCCAAACGCAGAGATTGAACAATATAAGGCAGGTCTGAATACATTGAGCAAGCAAGCACTTTTATATTGGGGCAAACATCAAAAATTTGGCGCAAAGTATCAATTCCATTAAGTTCAGGCATAGCAATATCAATAATTGCTATATCTGGATAAAGATCTCGTGCCAAACGAATGGCCTCACGTCCATCATCGGCTTCTGCTACTACTTCAATATCTGGTTGGGCTTCTAGTAATGCTCTAATACCACTACGTACTAAAGCATGATCATCTGCTAATAGGATTCTTAACTTTCTCATAGCTACTAGTTTTCCTTCTTGGCAAAGTAACTTGCACCCAAAAACCTTTGTTTGGCCTGGATTCTAAAGAAATTTCTGCCCCTACAATTCTAGCCCGTTCTGACATACCAAGTAAGCCAAAACTATTTTTTCTTTCTGTATCTAAAATACACCCCTTACCATCATCTATTATCGTTAAAACTACCTGTGAATGTTGCTCAGTTAAATCAATAGAAATATTTTTTGCTCCAGAATGTTTAGCAGCATTATTTAAGGCTTCTTGCACAATACGGTAAAAGGCTGTTTCTACTTCTTTGCTTAATGGCCTGGTCAGTTTATCTAGTGATAGATCTACTTTGATTTGAGTACGTTTAGCATAAGCATCCGCATAAGCTTCCAACGCGGCTGAAAGACCAAAATCATCTAAAACTGAAGGCCGCAAATCCCTAGCAACTCTCTGCACATCTTTAGCCGTAGTTTCTACATAAGAACATAAATCTTCAAGCAATTTATTAGTTTTGTTTGACCCAGCATCAGGAAGTGAAGCTACTGCTAGTTCTAGCCCTAATCTAATAGACGTTAAAGCTTGTCCTAATTCGTCATGAAGTTCCCGGGCTAGGCGAATACGTTCTTCTTCCTGTGCTTTAAGCACATAAGCTGCTAGGGCCTGGAGTTGTAGATTAGATTTTTCTAACTCTAATTCTGCTAATTTAGCAACAGCACGTGCAGCTTGTTCACGCATCAATTTTTCTTCTATCTTGCGCTTTTCTGTAATATCTCGAAAAACCAGCACTACCCCTATTACTTTATTTTCTGCATCAAAAATTGGGACTGCACTATTAGAAACTATTTTTTCTTGACCATCTTTAGTAATTAAAACACTAGCTGTTATATGTTCAGTTCTTTTGCCTGTTTCCAAAATTTTTGTTATAACATTACGGCGGATTTTTCTAGTTGTCTCGCTTAGTAGTCTTACGACTTTATTTAATGGCCTATTGATTACTTCCTCTTGAGTAACACCAATTATTTGTTCAGCCGCTGGATTAATTAAAATTATTTTTCCTTCCTTATCAACTGTTATAAAACCATCTCCAATAGATGCTAATGTAACTGCTAATAGCTCTTTTTCTGCTGAAATTGCATCTTCTGTTCGTTTACGCTCAGTAATATCCCTAGAAATTCCAATTACTCCAATAACATTTCCTTGGCTATCCAAATAAGGAGTTTTTGTTGATAAATAAGTTCGTGTAACTCCTGCTGCTGTACCTACATCTTCATATGTATGTATTTGATTTAATTTAATTACTTCTTGATCTCCTCTCATAATTTCACCCGCAGTATCAGCAGAAAACAATTCTGTGTCATCTTTACCTATTACTTCAGCAACTGTTTTACCTAAAAACTTTGCTCCAGAACTATTAATTAATAAATATTTCCCTAGTCGATCTTTAATAAAAATTGCATCCGTCGCACTTTCAATAATTGTTCGTAGTGTTGCTTCACTGTTTTTTAATGCTAGTTCTGCTCCCTTACGTTCAGAAATATCTTGTCCTATACCTATAGTTTTTCCATTAGAAAGACGTTTTAATAGCCAAGATGAATCTAAAAATTGACCATTTGGCAATGTAACTTTTAATTCTTGCCAACCTGATGGAGCTAATAGCATTGGACGATAAAATTTTTTTCTGGACTCTTCATTAGGTAACATTGTAGAAATAAAGGTTTTAGTACCTTCTTTTTTTAGTCTTTCTAGCGTCCATCCAAAAGTTTTTTCCCATTCTCGGTTAACCAATAAAATTTCGCCTTCCTCATCATAATAACCAATCATCAAAGGAATGTTTTCTAATATCATTTGCAGCATTTCTCTTTCTTCTGCTGCTTCTTTAAGCTCTGATAATTGCTTTTTTAACTGTAAATTAGCATGGGAAAGTTCTGTTGTTCGTTCAATAACTCGTTTTTCTAAATCTTGGTAAGCCTTTTGTAAAACTTCTTCTGTTGCTCTTCGCTCTGTTATATCGTTATGAACAACAATTATCTGTAAAACTATTCCTGTTGTATCTTTAACAGGAAAAACTTGTCCTTCTACCCAACGAGGACGACCCTTATAAATTTCTGGTGTTTTGGCAGGATCATAAAATATTGGTGGAAGTGTAACAGACTCACCTGCAAAAGCTCTGTCAAAATAAGACATTGCTCCAATATCTTTAACTTGTTCATCACGAAAAATATTGTAACCTATTATTTGATCTTTACTTACACCCCAAAGTTTTTCTGAAGCTTCATTCATTGTTACAAAATCCCCATTATTATCATAGATTTGTATACTAAATGGAGATTGTTCAAAAATTGTCTGGAATCGGTTTCTACGTAGATATCCGGGGGGTTCTTTAAGAAATTTTTCCGCTTGGAAATTCTTTACTATAGCCAATTCTTTGCGTAACTCGGTAAGTTCAGCAATTAATTCTGCTTTCGTTTTACTAGAAGTTTTTTTGTCCACAATAAATTTAATTAATTTAAGTTAATTTTGTTTAGCAGAAATTCCTAGAGTTTTCATCAAGCGATAAAGATGACTGCGATCTATTCCTATAGCTTCCGCAGTACGACTAATATTACCCTGAAATTCCATCAATTTACGAGTAATAAATTCCCGTTCATAAGCTTCGCTAGCTTCTCTATAACTATTAAAATTATAGTTAATCATCGCCATTTCCATTTTACGCAAGCCTAAATCATCAGCTTCAATTTTTGTTTTCTGCTGCATTATTATTATTCTTTCAATTAATGCACTTAACTCCCGTACATTGCCAGGCCAGTTGTAATTTTGCATTAAATCTATTGCTTCATCAGTAAATTTTTTAGGTCGTAAATTGTTTTTACGACTATGCAACTGATTAAAATGCTCAACCAAAAGTGGTATATCTTCTAAATGTTGTCTTAATGCAGGAAGTTGAAAAGGTACAACATTTAGCCGATAAAAAAGGTCTGCTCGAAAACTACCTTTTTCCATCTCTTCATCTAGTCGTTTATTAGTAGCAGCAATAATCCTAACATCAACATTTATTGGATTTGAGCTACCAACAGGTTCAAAACTCTGTTCTTCTAACACCCGCAAAACTTTTGCTTGCATCTTTAAGCTCATATCTCCAACTTCATCTAAAAACAGAGTGCTGTTATTAGCACTTTCAAATTTACCTCGCTTATTTTGGTAGGCACTAGTAAATGCTCCCTTTATATGACCAAACAACTCTGATTCAATTAATTCTTCTGGCACTGCTGCACAATTCATTGCTATAAAATCATTTTTTGTACGCAAGGATTGTTCATGTAAAGCTTTTGCTACCAATTCTTTACCTGTTCCAGATTCACCATAAATTAATACCCGTCCATTAGTTGGAGCCGCCATAGCAATTTGTTGGCGTAATGCTCGCATTGGCGCACTTTCTCCAATAATTTTACACTCATTTATTAATATATTATTTACTTGTTTCTCTAACTCTATTTGTTGGCGTGCTAAAGCGTTACGGACAGTTTTTACAGTCTTTTCTAGCTGTAAAGGTTTTTCAATAAAATCAAAAGCCCCTAATTTTGTAGTCTTAACTGCTGTTTCAATTGTTCCATGACCAGAAATCATTAGTACTACAATTTCTGGATGCTCTGCTTTGATTTGTTGTAATGTTTCTATGCCATCAATTCCAGGCAACCAAATATCTAATAAAATACAACTAAAAGTCTCTTTGCCTAACAATCTTAAACAATCTTCGCCATTAGAAACAGTTTCAACCTCAAAACCTTCATCCTCTAAAACACCTTTTAAGGCCCGTTGTATTCCTAATTCATCATCAACAACTAATATTTTTGACATTATTTTGCTATCTATTTTCTTAAACTAATTTTACAACCTTTACAAATATCTTTTATTGATTCTATTAATTCTTTATCTGACTTAACTGTAACTAAACTATGTGGTTTAATTCGTGCAATAATATGTCCTGGTAGTTCTACTTCAAAAATAATCTCACAATCCCCCCTATTACTATCTAAAAGTTCATAAAGTTTTTCAACCGTTGTCACAGTAATCACATTAGCATTTACTCTTAAAACAATTTGTCGCGCACTACGTTCACTAATTCCTTCTAAAACCTGCACATCTTTAGTATCAATCGTCATAATACCTTCAGCATCAATGCTTAATATACCGCTAATAATTACAGTTTCCTGCTCTTTTAATTTCCCATTTACTTTATTGTAAGTTTCCGGCCAAATTGTTAATTTAATCGTTCCAAATTGATCTTCTAATTGACAAAGAGCAAAATTATCTCCTTTTTTAGTTTGTCTAACTGTAATAGAAGTAATAATTCCTGCTATTTTAATTGTGCTACTTGTTGGCAAAGTTTTGATTTGTTCCAGGTTGGAAATTGAAAATTCCTTTAATAGCTCGCTATGTTGCTCTAAAGGATGGCCTGTAATATAAAAACCTAAAGTTTCTTTCTCTAGCGATAACATTTTACTTAATGACCAAGCTTCAACATTAGGTAAAGTAGGCTCAACAACTTCTGTTGTTTGTTCTTCAAATATACCAAAAAGCGATTCCTGGCCGCTATTTTTATCACGTTGTAACCTCATACCGCTTTCAGTTGCTGAATCAATAGCAGCAAAATTTCTAGCTCTCCATTCTTCGACACTACCAAATTTCTTTATGCTATCAAATGCCCCTGATTTAATTAAACTTTCAAAAACCCTTTTATTTAAGGCTTTTGACTCTACACGCTCAGCAAAATCATAAAGCGATTTGAAATTACCGCCTTTTTCCCTAGCAGCAATAATTTCTCCTACCGTTGCCTGACCAATACCTTTTATTGCTGCTAACCCAAAACGAATAGAATCACCTTGAGGAGTAAATTTATCTAAGCTTATATTAATATCTGGCGGCAGGATTTTTATATCCATCTGCTTTGCTTTATCAATATAGCGAGCTACCTTATCTAAATCATTGATTTCATTAGATAATGTGGCTGCCCAAAAGTGCGATGGATAATGTGCTTTTAGATACGCAGTATGATACGCTAGCAATCCATATGCAACGGAATGACTGCGGTTGAATGCGTAATCTGCGAAGCCTTCTAAGCTATTCCATAGTTTTTCCAATTTATTTTTATCATGTCCCCACTCTATAGCTTGTGCAAAAAACTTATCTCTATGTGCGTCTAGTTCTTCACGTTTCTTTTTACCCATTGCGCGGCGTACAAGGTCGGCTTCGCCTAAACTATAACCTGCAAGCACTTGGAAAATAGCCATAATTTGCTCTTGATAAACCGGCACACCATAAGTATTTCCCATTACTTCTTTTAATGTATTAATTTCAAAACGAACTTGCTTACGTCCATGACGGCGTTCTATATAATCATCCACCATTCCACTATCAATTGGGCCAGGCCGATAAAGCGCGTTTAAGGCGGCTAAATCTTCTAGTCCGTCTGGTTTCATACGTCGGCACAAGTCTTTCATTCCTTCAGACTCAAATTGAAAGATTGCATCCGTTGCACCATCAGCAAAAAGCTTTAAGGCTTTTTCATCATCTAGCGGAATTAAATTTAAATCTACCCTTTGCTTAAATTCTCTTTCTATAGAACTTAAACAATCTTCAATAACTGTTAAAGTAGTTAGCCCAAGGAAATCCATCTTAAGCATACCTGTTTTTTCCAGGTCATTCATTTCAAATTGTGTAGCAATTTCTTCCTTGGGTGAACGATAAACAGGAACTAACTCATAGATTGGCTTTGGAGAAATTACAACTCCTGCTGCATGAAGTGAAGCATGTCGGGCGCAACCTTCAACCCGTCTAGCCAGATCAATTAGCTTGGCAATTTTTTCATCTGTTTCAACAGTCTTTTTTAAGTCTGGAACTTGTTTAATTGCATCATCAATAGAAACATTTCGTCCGCGAACCGGAGGAGGTATCATTTTGGCAATTTTTTCTACTTCGGCATAAGGCATTTCTAGCACTCGCCCAATATCTTTAATTGCTGCTTTAGATGCCATTGTTCCAAAAGTAATAATTTGGGACACATTTTGCTGACCATAAAAATCACTAACATATTTAATTACTGCTGCACGTCCTCTAACACAAAAGTCAATGTCAATATCAGGCATAGAAACCCGATCAGGATTAAGAAATCGCTCAAACATTAGCGCATATTCCATTGGGTCAACATCTGTAATAAATAGGCTGTAAGCAACCAGACTACCAGCAGCAGAACCACGTCCAGGGCCTACTGGAATACCCTGCTGTTTAGCAAACTTAATAAAATCCCAAACAATAAGAAAATAGCCGGGAAAACCCATTTTCTTAATAGTCTCTATCTCTAAATTAAGCCTTTCTTCATAGCGTTCTAGGCTATGTTTTAGCTTACCTTGAGAAGAAAGTTTTTTAAGTAACTTTAAGCGTTCTGTAAAACCTTCTTTAACAATTTTTTCAAAATAAGTGTCTATTGTATAGCCCTCTGGTACAGGGTAAATAGGTAGGTAATTTTGTCCTTTTGGTAGTTCTAAATTACATTTATCAGACACTTCCATAGTCCTTAACAAAGCGTCTGGGAGTTCTTTACCAAAAACGCCCCACATTTCTTCTGCGCTTCGCACATAATGAAATGGGCTATAGCGCATACGTTTTTCTTCTCTAACAAAGCGTCCTGTTTGCAAACAAATTAGCGCGTCGTGTGCTTCGTGGTCATCAGCAGTTAAAAAATGGCAATCATTTGTTACAACTAAGGGAATTTCAACTTTTTTAGATAGTTCTACTAGTGGCCCATTGATTTGATGTTGTTTATCTATTCCTTGGTCTTGAATCTCAAGATAGTAATTTCCTTTTCCCATAATATCTTGAAACTCAAGTGAAGCTTTGGCAGCCTCATCAAATTTTCCTACTAAAAGTAAGGCTTGAGGAACACCACTTAAACAAGCAGATAAGGCAATTAACCCTTCGCTATGAGTTGCTAGCAACTCTCGGTCAATACGCGGTTTATAGTAATAACCCTCTGTATAAGCTAGCGATGATAGTTTTACTAGATTTTGATAACCAACCAAATTTTTTGCTAACAAAATTAAGTGATTAATCCCTTTTTCCCCATCATGCCCCATACCAGGTGCATCAGCAGATGTTTTCTGATGACGTGAACCCCGCGCAATATAAGCTTCCATTCCAATAATAGGCTTAATATTGCTAGATTTCATAGTGTTATAAAAAGAAACGGACTATAGTCTGTATGTAAATGCAGGTGACAATACTCGGGTTTTGTTTCGGACATAATCAAGCCTTATTATTTTTAATAATTCTTGGCACTCACATGCCAGGTTTTTGAAGTTTCCTTCCTGGGGTGTAAACCCCAAGAAGGAATAATTTTTATAGTTCTGGTAAGGTATATTTTCTACCAGCATTTACCTTCTTTAAATGATCCATCAAAGGCTCAAAATAACGTGCCATAGCTTTAGCACTTAGATCTTCACCTGTTTTTTCTTTTAATACTTCTCGCCAATCTTTAGAACTACCTGGACTCATAATAGATCTTAGAAAATTACCTACTTTGACACTACCATAGTAATTTGTTGCATGTGGGTCTTGTTTTAATATCTTAGTAGCAATATGGTCATGTAGTTGGAAAAGTATTACATAAGAAAGCGCGTAATCATAATATTGAGCAGCATCATCATTGATATGTGTTTTGGTGCAAGCATCACAAAATTCTTCGCCTCGTTGAACTGGCGGCACAATGCCTTGGTATTTTTTAGCTATTTCCCACCAACGGCGGTTATATTCACTCTTAGGTAAGTTTTTTCCATAAAGTTCATACTCAAAATGTGTCATTGTACCAGTTGAAAAAGGAATAAAGACAACATAATTTAATGCTTCGGCTAGTAGAGCTTGTATTTCATCTACTTTAGCATCTTTACTTACTAAACCACGTCCAACTAAAAAAGGTTTTTGTAGTGAAGCAAGCCCCATTAAACTTCCCATAGCTTCATGATATGCACGGTTTGCTCCATTACGTAAAAGTAAAGGAGTGTTTGGGTTTGAATAAGAAATATAATAGTAAATATGCCCTAGTTCGTGGTGTGAAGTTTCATACCATTCTGGATTAGGCTCAACACTCATTAAAGATCGAACATCCCTTTTATTATCCATATGCCAGGCACTAGCATGGGTATTCTTTTTATAGGTTGCATCTGTTGGTAGTGGATAAAGTGATGATTTTGTCCAGAAAGTTTTTGGTAGTGCAGGCCAGCCTAGACTTATATAAAACTGTTCGCCTTGTTTAACAATCCATTCTGGAGATTTATCTTTTAATGCTCCACGAATGTCTAAACCTTCAACTTGAATCATTGAACTCCAATCTTGTCCCCAACGATTAGGAAGCCAATCTGCTGGAAGTTCATCTGGTACTGGAGCATTATATTTTTTTGCAAATTCATAACGCGCATAAGTGTGAAGTTCACGATAAAGTGGACGAAGTTCTTGATTAATCTCATCTACTAGCTTGATCATTTCTTCAGAAGTCATACCATATTCAGAAACTTGATATTCAAAATATGACTTAAACCCTAAAGGCTTGACGGTTGCATTACGTAATTTTTGAAGGTTTTCTAAACCATTTTTTAATTCCTTCCCTACTTCTTTAGAAGAAACCCAAGCCTTACGTCTTTCCTCTAGGTTATTAGAAGTGCGTAAAGCTTCATCTATTTGATTAGGAGTAGCTGATTTACCATCAATCTTAAAATCAAAACCATAGAGTTTTTCTGTTTGTGCAGTATTTGCAGCAATTAGCTCTTTTACAACATCTTTAGCAAGTTCTGGAGTTTCTGCACCAAGGTAAACAATTCTTTCTAGTTGTTTAACTTGTAGAGGAGATAATTTATCTTTTGACTCAAGAAACTTTTGTGCTTTTTCAATATTTTCTTTTTTTCCAGTAAAAGCTGTTAACTTTTCCGCAGCAGCAATAGTAGCTTTTGCATTAGTATCATCACCAGCAACAATACGTGTATTAGATTCCCACTCTGCTAAACTGCTTGCTGTGCGTAGGTCGTTCCATTCTTTAGTGTATTGATCAATAAATTTTTGTGCTTCACCTCTAACAATAAGCCCTTTTGCACTAGTGCTATTGCTAGTATTTACCGCAATTAGCGATAACAACATAAGACATAAAATAACTACACGGATTAAAACTTTCATTACTTTTCCTCTTTTTCGGTTCAAATTTCTTAGATAGATGCAAGAGACGAGGAAAAATTTTCCTCGTCTTAAATCTTACGACTAAAGCTTAATTAAGTGTGAGACTAAACGGAGTGGAACGCACCCCATTAACGATAACAACTAAAAGATTTGTTCCTCGTTTAAGAAATAACTTCTTTTTGTTGCCCATTAAAACTACTTGTGATTCGGCTAATGATAATATTTGGCTATTTTCAATAACTTGACTGTTTATTTCAACTTGTAGTGTAGAAGCAAAATTTTGCCCAACAATAGTTAATCTTTTTGTATTAAATGAAACACCATTTATTGTAGGTGGTATAACTTGATCAACTTTGTTAACAGTTATTGTAATTTGTCGCTCTATTTTTAATGGAGGGTTGCCATTGTCACGAATTTCTAAAACAAGCTTATAAGTTAAGCTACTAGAACCACCTGTGCCAGCCCCAGGAGCAAGAAAAAGTGTCCCTTGTCCATTGCCATCATCCATTAACTTTGCAAAACCTGGTGCATCACCTAAAACTAAACTTACTCTACCATCTCCAAGCGGATCTCTTGTTGTATCAGGATCACTAGCTCGAATATTTATTGTAGAAGTTTCACCTTCATTAAGAGTTATACTAGATAAAGATGAAAGTAGCGACGGCACACGATTATTAATAACTGTTATATTAAAACAACTTGTAGTTTGGTTATTTTGAGAATCCTTAACAATAACACAAGCTGAAAACTCTCCATTATCATTTGTAGTTGGAGTTAGCAAAATACTTTGCTGTCCACAAATAACAAAACTAGGATTATTAGCGTCACAAGTAATTGTTACCGCATCAGCTTCAGGGTCAGTAATTTGCAAATCAATTGTTCTTTGTTCACCACCTCTAATCATTTGATTTGCAATTGCTTCAACCTTTGGAGGTTGGTTTGGTTGAACTTGACCTGCACTAACTACATAAGCATCACTAACAGATGTGACCCCAAAACCTTGAATAGGTGAGCCAGAAGGAATAAAAATTTTATTGTCAATTACTGCTGCTCCAATCCCATGACGTGGATTTGGCATTGGGACTTCGCTGCGCCAAGTATCTGTAACAGGATCATATGATTCATTTTCTGCAAACGTCCCTAAAGCACTTCTTGGATTACCTTCACCCCCAAAAATATAAAGGCGATTATTAAAAACTGCTCCAGCAATACCGCTTCTACCTGTAGGCATTGGGCTACGAGAACGCCAACTATCTGTTAGCGGATCATATTCTTCTAAAGTATCTAAGGTAAAATTACCTGGCCGCCGTCCACCAGCAACATAAAGTTTTCCATTTATTACACCTGCTGCAATATGCTCACGTGGTGTTGGCATTGGGCTAAGTGTTCTCCAAGTATTAGTCTTAGGGTCATAAACATTTAGTTCACCCGTTGCACCTGTTGCTTCTCCACCTACAGCATAAATTTTATCCTCTATTACACCTATGGCTAATGCTCCTCGTCTATTGGGAAGGCTAGCAATTCTTGTCCAACGATTAGTATTAGGATCATAACTAAAAGCTGACGCTACAGGATTAAACCCTAATGTATTATATCCGGCAATTACATAAAGTCGTCCACCTAAAGAAATGGCTGTAGTGTGATGAAGTGGTTCAGGAAGTGGAGCAACAAAAGACCATCTATCAGTTTGAGGATCATAAACTTCTACAGTTGGTGAAACATCTAGCCTAGAATTATTGCTAAAGCCGCCTATTCACTATATTTTTCCATTTAATTCCGCTACACCAACCTCTTGTCTTGCCTCTCCTACGGCTCGTAATCTTACCCATTCTCCTAGTTGAGTTTGGGCAAAAACTACTTGGTTAAATAACATAAATAAACAACATAATATTAAATACTTAATTATATTCATAATTAACCTTATAAACGCTTAAGTGTTTTCAATTAAAGAAATTAGTTGGTCATAAGTTCTAATCACTGAACGGGCAAATAATTCTACTCCAGGTTGAGTTATCATCATTAGGGCATTATTTAGCGCGTAAGCGTAAAATTCTTGTTCATCATGATTAACTATTATTGGGCAAAGACCTGCTTTTTGAGCATAGAAACTAGCCATTAACCTTGCAATTATGCTATTGCCTTGCTCAAATGGTTGTAAGTCTATTATTCGTAGATGTACTAGCCATGCTTGTTCTAGTGGATGAAGTTCTCTAAATGAATCTGTGCTAAACCAGTCTAAGGCATTATCTATTAGCAGTGATACTGCAATAGCATCACAAGGGTCATGTCCTGGAGCAATTATTTTAGCTGCTGTTTGGCGATAAAATCCAGCGCGTGAGTCTATTTCAAACATACTTAAAGCATGTATTTGGCAAACTAATTCACTAGTAAGATTTATTTTAGTTTTATCTAAAGAACTATCCAATAAGCTATTAATACAATTAATTGCATTAACAAGATTTTGTATTTTTGCTGATAGTAGTTCTGGAGTAGGTTGATTAATTAAATCTTCAACTTCTTGAAAAGAAACCTCTAAACCCTCTAATTGTAAATTTTGGGTTATCTGGTTAACAAACAAATATGTTTGTATTTTTTGTTGATTTTTTAAGGGTTGTAACTTAGCTAAAACTTCTTGTTTTTCAGCTACAGTTTTAACCCAATTGGACGAAGGACGATAAGAATCTTGATAAATAGGTAAAGCTGGCATGAAGCATTACTTTCTAACGGCTTAATTTAAATAATTTAAAGCATGTTAGAGAGTTTTGCCAGCTAGCGTCAAGTTTAGCTAATAGAAAACATTTTTGAATACAAACAAATTGCCTGCATTCTATCATTCAATAACTGTTGTTTCTAAAGAAACACTTGTTAAGTAGTCTGTATCCTGGTAAAAATCTATTGTTATTGTTACTTGTCCAGTTTGTACAGCTTTAAGTAAAAATGGTTTAGCTGCTCCGCTACGGTTAACCCCAACATTAAAGCGAGCAAAAATATCTGGTTCAACTTCAAAACCAGGTGCAGCAATATAAATTTCCATAGTTAAATTAGTAGCAGAGTTTAAGTCAGCAAAACTTAAGGGAATTTCACCTTCATAAGGATGAGGCTTTTCTGTTTTACGACCTGTAGCATCTACTTTAGGTAATAGTCCTATTTTTAGTACTGTGCTTTGACCTAATTTCACCTGTGGAAGAATTTCTATATTACTAAAATATGGCAAAACATAACGACCATTAGCATCTCTTTCGACTTCATTACTAGAACCTACTAGAGGTTGAGACTCAGAAACTACTTGCTGTGCTGCTACTGGTTTTTCTACTTCTGTTGCCACAGAAGAAGCGGGTTTAGCGGCTGAAGCACCTGTACGTACTTTAGGTTGAAAGTTGCCTGGTGGTGGCGGCGGTGGTGGCGGTGACATAACATTTGCCCCTACAAAAGAGGCTCTTACTGCACTAGGTAAAGTGTCTTTTTTTATATTGGGATTATTAGGAGTAGGTAGTTGTTTATCGCTTGTCGAAATTGTAGCTCCTAAAGAAACACCTTGACCAATTGGAACTGGTACAGGTATTTGTCCAGGAACTGCACCAATAAATAATCTAACAAAAGTTTCACCTAAACAAAGCTCATCATTGTTTTTTAATAAATAAGGTTTCTTTGGTTGTAATCTTTCTCCACGATTTATATAAGTTCCATTAACGCTATTTAGATCTTCAAGAGAAATTTTATCTCCAGAACGATGAATGATTGCATGACGACGCGAGATTTTACCATCTTTATCAAATGGTGAAAGGTCAATATCTGGATAAATACCTCGGTTATTGTCTAAACGACCAACCAAGCTAGTTTCTTTACCTAATACAAAAGAAAATCTTTGACCGTCTTGACCAACATAAACTAGTGTTACAGGTGCAATAACAACAGCATCTGCTTTTTGAGGTGCACCGCAAGTTTGACAAAAAGCACTACCTACGCCTACTTTATTGCCACACTGACCACAAAAATTGCCTGGGGCTTCTGCTTCTTTTGGAGTTGAAGCAGGAACACTAACGGATTTTGCTCCTGATGTTAATTGATAAAGATGCTGTTGCAAAATATCCCGCATTTCTGCGGCAGAAGCAAAACGATTAGTAGGTTTATGATCTACAGACTTAATTAAAATTTTGTCCATTCCCTCAGAAAGTTTTGGATTAATTTGAGAAGGCTTAGGATTACGATTAAAATCAAACATTAAAAGAGGGTTATCTTGTGGGTCACGTCCTGTTAAAAGATGAAACATTGTTGCACCCAAAGAATATATATCTGATCGAGGTTCAACTTTACCAGCAAAAAGTTCTGGAGGGGCATAACCCATTGTTCCAATTGCAGTCACCCTTTGAGCAGGAGCAACAGAACGAGCAATACCAAAATCTACTAAAACTATTTTATCTCTCTCATCCAACATTATGTTAGCTGGCTTCATATCTCGATAAATAATTTGCGGTTTTTGGTTATGCAAATAACTTAGCACATCAGCTATTTGAATTGCCCATTCAGTAACAATCTTTTCATCAATTGTTCCACCAGAAGCTTTTAATCTTTGTGATAGATCGCCTCCACCAATATATTTCATTACAAGGTAGTAACAACCTTCAGAAACAAAATAATCATAAATTGTAGGAATAGCAGGATGGTCTAAGGCTGATAAAAGTTGTGATTCACGCTCAAAATCTTCAATAGCTTTTCTACGCTGATTCTCTTCCGTATGAACGCCCATCATTTCTTTTACAGCCCGCGATGAGTCTGCTAGTCGCTTGTCACGAGCTAAATAAACACTTCCCATGCCCCCGCCACCAATTCGTTTAACGATTAGGTAACGATCTATCAATAATGACCCTGGATCAAGTTGCAACAATTTTTCCATATGCGCCTTTGATTAATGATGAATTTTATCGCGCTTAATTTTGCTCAAGACTATTAAAATAATGCTTTTGCCAGCAAAAGTCAAAGTAATACTTTACCTTTTTAGGCATTAGTAAAGTAACTATATTTTATGTTTTATTATAAGCTTTTACCAAAATTTTAGTAGCTTGCGTATTTTGCTAATTTTAGCTTGAAACTTGTTTAGGGGCTATATAGTCTGGCTAATAGGATAAAAACTATTTTGAACTTCTGTCAACTTACAAAGACAGATGTTAAGTTAACAAGTTATTTAACATTAAACCCCAAACTTGTTTCGGCTCAAGCTGGCTATGAATACGAGGGGAATGTCCTGTAGTAGATGTCCCTGTCCAGCCTACTTCTAGCTTATTTAATTCAACAATCAAAGCTAAAATGTCAAAGCGAACAAACTCTGATTGTTTAGCAATATCATATTTATATCCATCATTTAACTTACGATAAACAATAGCAATACGGTAAGATTTTTTATAAAGAAGATCAAAAATAAAGCTAGAACTTTCTACCATAATCATTGTCTTATATTCATCAATAATTTGAAAAGTTCTAGGATTTTCTTTTTCTAGAATTAATTCATAGGTACCATTACAGTAATCTGCTACCTGTTGGGCAGTAGCTTTTAGTAATTCTGCTATCTCATTTGCTGTTAATGAATAAAGTTTTCCTTCATTACGAAGCTTCCAAATTGGCCCCATTAAAGCACGAACCTGATTAGAAACGCTCTCTGGCACAGGGTAAGCCGGGCCAAAAGTGTCCAACCGATCTACAACATCTAACAACATTGTAAATTTAGGATTTTTTACTAGCGTTGGATCAAGAAATACTGCACAAGCAAAAACATTACAAGCATGTTCAATATGTGAAGTAACAAATTGACTTGGTACTTGCAAACCTAGTATTATTGCTTCAGCTAATTGCTTAGCAGCAGAACGAAAAGCATATTTAGAAAATTCGGCTAAACGATCAAAACAAAGATTTTCTGGGTCAAGTCGTCCCATTTCAATATTTATTGCATTTTGTAAAATTTGTCCTGTTGGAAGAATATAAATTTCTTTCATGCCTAATTATTAACGTACTTTTTTAGTCTTCTTCTTAATAAAATCATATAATACATACTGTCCTAGATTTACTACGCTAGTGAAATATGCTTTACCATGAGCAATTTCTGTTACTTTTTTAACAAAATCGACTAAATAATAATCATCAGTTAACATAAAAGTATTAATTAAAATACCTGATTTACGACAATTAGCTACTTCTTTTAAGGTTTCCTGAATAATAAGAGGATCAAGTCCCATAGGATTTTTATAAAGATACCGTCCGCTAGCAGTTGGCTCAGCATAATGAAAAGCATGATTTTTCTTGCCCTTAAGCCCACCATCAACAAACATTGCTGAAGGTTTGCCATCGGTAATCATAATAATTTGCTTCATTTCCTTTTGTTGGGCTGAAAGTATTCGTCTTGCTAGTCTTAAGCCTTCTAAAGTGTTGGTATGATAGGGGCCAACTTGTACTTGAGCTAGTTTAGCAAATGGAATTTCTTCTGCGCCATCATGAAATAAAACTACGCGAATACTATCACCAGGGTATTGAGTACGAATCAAATGCGCTAAGGCTAGAGCCACTTTTTTAGCAGGGCTAAAACGATCTTCTCCATACAAAAT
Source organism: Blastocatellia bacterium (assembly GCA_016713405.1). Taxonomy (NCBI): domain Bacteria; kingdom Pseudomonadati; phylum Acidobacteriota; class Blastocatellia; species Blastocatellia bacterium. Next base: position 152,965 of record JADJPF010000004.1, on the reverse strand, counting down.
CATTGAATGGCTACAATCTAGCATTAAAACCGTAGCACAAGAGCTATGATATTCTGACTGATGCACCATTAAATCACGATATTCTAAATTTATTGGTGTTCCTAAACCTTCACGTTTAAGAGCAGAAAGAAGTGTAGCATTAACATCTAAATTTATTGTATCGCCAAATTCATAAGGTTTAGAAACTTCATTTGCTTCAATGCTAGTAGCAAGATGATTAGTGTCGTGACGGCCAATGCTGCTACGTCCAAAGCTGCCAAGCAAATCCCGTAAAGCTTTAAATCCTAGAAAATCCAAGCCTTTATCAGTTAGTTGAAATTTAACACCTTTGGCCCATTCTGGATCTAGCCGACCTTCTTTAGCAAGTTGCTGGCGTAGAGCTTGAACGGCTTCTTCATTTTCTAAGTTTATATAGCCTTCCTTAAGTAATTTCTCAATTAGTCGGTCTAAAAGTTCAGCTAAAACTTCTTCACGAATATTTCCATCCTCATCTTGAAGTTGCTCCATTTCCAAATCAGAAAGCACACCTTGAAGCAGGGCTTGGCGAATAGCTTCGGCTAAATCTGCTAGGCTTTGATTTTGCTGTTTTGGCGTTGAACGACGGCGAGAATAGCCTTGGAAACCACTTTGAAGAAAAAATTCTGTTAGCTTATTTAGCAATTCATCTAAACTTAGTTCTGACCAGTCTAAACCATCCCATTTGGCATATTTGGTAAATTTCATAAACTTTCCCTAACACCATTAATTACTTTGATTTGCAATTAATTCTTTTGCAGCATTAATAGCTTCTGCCAAATTGGTAACTTTTCCATCAAGTTGTAGTTCATAAACAGCACGTGTAATTTGTCCAATTTGACGACCCGGACGTAAGCCTAAGTCTAGTAAATGACGGCCTAAAAGCAAAGCTTGAGGTGCTTCTTTTTCTACACCAAGTTCCAACACACGAGCGCGAAACCATTCTTGAGCATCTGCATTAGGCTCAGGAGCATCCGCAGCATGACGACCAAGCGAGTCTGCTTTTGCTACACGATAAAGCAGTTCCATCTCACATTTTTGTGCTAAACGTCGGAATGCTCCATCTGTAACAGTTTCTTTTTGTTTGTAAAATTGTCCTGGTTTTAGGTGATTTGCTACTAGTCCTATTACTTGCTCACGTACATTATAACCATCAAATGTATGAATATTTAGCCGGTCTAAAAATTGTTCAGTTGGTTTAACTCCTGCTTCCTCGTGTGCTAGTGAGCGAATCCGTCCATTTATTACTTCTGTTGTAGAAGGTTTACCTACATCATGACATAGCACTGCTAACATTATAGTTATTTGTTGTGCTTTAGGTAAATCACTAATTAATTGTGCTGCCTCGTCTAAGGCTTGAAGCGTATGAACCCAAACATCTCCTTCAGGATGCCATTGTTTTTCTTGTGGACAATCAACTAAGGCTTTTAATTCTGGAAAAAGTTGGTCAATTACACCCATTTCTAAAGCTACTTGCCAGCCAATAGACGGACGTTTAGCAAGTAGCAAAAGTTTTTCTATTTCTCCCCAAATCCTTTCACAAGGTAAATCTAAAAGATCTATTGTCCGGCAAAGTGCTTTTGTATCTTCAGAAATCCTAAATTCAAAACGAGCAGCAAACTGCATTACTCTTAGCACTCTTAAAGAGTCTTCAATAAAAGTAGTTGGATCAACTACTCTTAAAAGATGCTGTTTTAGATCTTCTATACCATTATAAGGGTCTATTATTTGGCCTGTTGTTGGCTGGCAAAGTATTGCATTTATTGTAAGATCCCGCCTTTTTGCAGCTTCTTCAATTGTCATGTCGGGATCGCCTACAACTAAAAAGCCGCGATGCCCGCGTCCGGTTTTAGATTCTCGACGAGGCAGACTAACATCTAGCTCTATTCGATTTTCAGCGTGTCCAAAAGCTAATTTATAAACTGTAAAAGCTTCCCCAACGGCACCAACTCGGCCAAATTTAGCTAATACAGCGCGTAATTTCTCTGCATCAATTTGATAGGCTTCTATATCAAAATCTCTAGCAGGTGGTAAGTCTTTGCTACCAATTAAACCTAGTTTTACCATTGCTAGATCCCGGACAAGACCACCAACTAAAAATGCGCGGCCACCTTCTTTTTCAATAGCCGCGCATATTTTTTGGATTAATCCCATTGCTTTTTTACCAGCAAGGTCTAACTCTAATTTCATCTTAAAACCTTAGTAAAATTTACTTATTTTTTAAAGCCTCTTACATGTTGGACTAAAGCACGCATTTCTTCTTCTTTTAATATGCCTGTCCATTTAGGCATTTTACCATCACCATTAGCAATAGTTTCATATAATTCTTGGTCTGATTCGTCAGCTTGCCATTTAGCATCTGTAAAATCTGGCATATCTGGAGAAATTGCTTTTAACCCTTTCCCTTCTGCACCATGACAGAGTTGGCAATTTTTAGTATAAATTTGCGCGATAGCTTCTTTAGAAACATCTACTGTAGCAGCAGGTGTTGCTGCTGGACTTGCTGCCGGAGCAGGGCTTGCTGCTGGGCTTGAAGCTGGACTAGTAGTATTAGTTGGGGTAGTAGTATTAGTATTTCCACCACCACCACAAGCCCAAGTTAGAGATAGAATCACCATAGCTAATGTTAAGACAATTGTTTTTTTATGTTTTTGCATTTTTCCTCCTCTAAGCAGTTAAGCTTTTATATATCAATGATTAGCATTAATTAAAAAGTTACTAAACCAATTCTTTTACATAAATCTTGAGCCAAGTTATCTATTTGAACTCGCTCTTGTTGCATTGTGTCTCGATCTCGCACTGTAACAGTAAAATCTTCTAGGGATTGAAAATCTACTGTAATGCAAAACGGAGTGCCTATTTCATCTTGTCGTCTGTAAAGTTTACCTATTCCAGCACTATCATCATAAACTACTCTAAGAAAAGGCTGTAAGTTATGGCGAATCTTTTTAGCCATTTCTACAATACGAGGTTCATTTTTCTTTAAAGGAAATACAGCAACTTTAATTGGTGCAAGGTGTGGATGGAGTTTCAAGACTACACGAGTGTATTCATCACACAATTTAGCAGCTATTGGACGCATTTTCTTAAGTAAATCTAACTTATCGCCTCCTGGCATATTGCAAACATCTTCAAATGCTAGCAGGGTTTTTGGAAGTCCCATTAAAGCGTTATTTAAGCTTTCGCTAATAGCTTTAAGCTGTTCTAAACTAGGTGTATTTTCTGTTTTAACTTCGCCTTTTGCTTTTTGTTTTTCTGCTTCAGCAATTTTCTTATCTAAATTTTTTAAGACTGCTGCGGCAGAATCCCGAAGTTGTGTTAATTCTGCTTCTTTTGGCTCGCTAACTAACTCCTCATTATAAGCTTCACATAAAAAAGCTAGAGTCGCTCGATCAGCACCTGCTGAAGGCTCAATTACATAAGGAATATAGCGCGTACCTTTTTTTCCTGTTTCAGGATCTGCATATTGTTCATCAAAATAATCTAACTTTTGGATGCTATCAGTATTTTTTACTAATTTAAGACGCTCAATATCTGATTCTGGCACATCTTTACTATGAGCAGATAAATCATAGTCTTGGCGATTGGCTACGCCTTCTAACTCACTCCAGCCAAGCGAACCGGGGAAAAGATATTCTATATCTGTAGTAGCTTTAGCATAATGGGCTAGCTCTTCTTTACCTTGAGCGCGTTTTTGTAGTCGGCTAGCATCAAGCCCTAAGCTTACATACCAATTAAAACGTTGCTCTACCCATTCAGCATGTAAAGCTTCGTCATCTTTTTCACCAGGTTGTAAATACTTTGGCGGTTTACAGTAATACTCTATTTCCATTTGTTCAAATTCACGAGTGCGAAAAGTAAAATTACCAGGTGTGATTTCATTACGGAAAGATTTTCCTATTTGAGCAACACCAAAAGGTAATTTTCTACGCATCGTTTGTTGAACATTCATAAAGTTAACAAAAATGCCTTGTGCGGTTTCTGGTCTAAGGTAAGCTAGCCCTGATTCATCTTGGACAGGCCCAACATAGGTTTGAAACATTAGATTAAAGCTTCGAGGGTCGGTTAATTCCCCAGCACATTCTGGGCAATTTTTACCTTTGACGTGATCAGAGCGAAAACGTTTTTTGCATTCTTTACAATCAACTAGCGGATCAGAAAATGTTGCTTCATGTCCTGAATATCGCCAAACTAAGCGATTCATTAAGATAGCAGCGTCTAAGCCTTCCATATCATCGCGTTCATAAACAACACTTCGCCACCAGGCACGCTTAACATTATTTTTTAGCTCTACGCCAAGTGGCCCGTAATCCCAAGTAGATCCAATGCCTCCATAAACTTCACTACTTTGAAAGATAAAGCCTCGCCTTTTAGATAACGAGACAATTTTTTCCATATCTGGAGCAGCCATTTAAGTTTTTCCTTTAAGTTATCGAGAGTAAGTTAGAAATGTCTGAAGCAAGGCATTATAATATAGTTTATGATTTGTGCGATACTACTTGCAGCAGGCTTATCTAGTCGGATGGGTAGACTTAAACAACTTTTACCCTTTCGCCATAAAACCTTTATTGACAATGCTATAGAAAATCTTTTAGCTTCTAATGTTGATCAAATAATCTTAGTCCTAGGGCATTCTGCTAAAGAAATAACCTTGCACTTAAGACAACAGCCTTACATAAATCATAGTAAGCTTAAAGTAGTTCTGAATGAAAATTATTTACTTGGAATGACAAGTTCAATAAAAACAGGATTAAGTGCTTCTGCTAGCGAAGTTAAAGCTTATTTAATCGCTCTAGTAGATCAGCCACATATTCCAGTAGAAGTAATTAATTTTCTAATAGAAAGTTACAAGCAAAATAATTTCTTAATAGTTAAGCCTACTTATCAAGAAAAATCTGGTCATCCAATTATTATTGATACAAGCCTTCGGGAACAGATTCTTGAACTATCTGACGAAGTAGGGCTAAATCAAATAACTAGAGCTTATAGCAAGGAAACTTTGTTGATAGAAGTAGAAAGCAAAGAAATTTTAGAAGATTTTGACACATGGGAAGAATACTTAAATTACCAAAAAGGAGTTAGTAACTAGTCCAATGCCATATTATGAGCGCAATGATAACCAAATAGTTACTAAAGTTATTGAAGCTTTAGATAAAATAACAATAGACGAGTTAAAAAAACTAGTTTTATTACTACCCACATCAGAAAAAGCTACACGCAAACTAGACCTTATGTCTATCATTATTAAATATCTTGAAGGAGATAATCTTAAAAATCTATGGTCAAAGCTAGATAAATTACAACAAGCGGCGGTTTCAGAGATAGTTCATTCTTCAACAAATTATTATGAGTCTGCCCGGTTTGTTGCCAAATATGGAGAACATCCTAATTGGGGAGAAAAAAGTTCTTGGGGTACTTATGCTAAACCTTCTTTGCTCCACTTATTTTTTTATAACAAGCTTATGCCTTTAGACTTAAAGGAACGTCTTAAAACATTTGTTCCAAAACCAACTAGAACTATTCTTAAAGTTGTAGATGAACTTCCAGAGCATTTTAAGCTATATTGGCAAGATTTTGACTATAAAACTAAGAGCTATAAAAAAGGTTTTGAAGAAATTCCTATTATTATCTGTGAAATGGAACGTGCTGCACAAGCAGATGTTCAAGCAGTGCTTCGACTAATTGATGTAGGGCAAATAACGGTTAGTGATAAAACTTTACTTCCACCTTCATCAATTATGAAGCTTATTGAGTCAGTGCTAGAAGGCGGTGATTATTATAATCAACCAGGATCACCCCATCAAAAAGACCTTCAGGATGAATTAGATGATGTAGTAGGATATATTAAGGCTTTTGCTTGGCCTATGCTTATACAGGCTACTAATTTAGTAGAGTTAACCGGCAAGCGTCTTTCTCTTACAAAAGCTGGTAAAAAAGCTTTATCTCTTCCACCTGCTGAAGTTATCAAAGATATTTGGAAACGCTGGACAAAAACTAAAAGCTTTGATGAATTTAGGCGCATTGATGCTATTAAAGGGCAAACAGGTAAAGCTAAACGTCACTTTACAGCATTGGAAGGCCGTAGAAGTGTTATTGGAAAAGCCCTAATGGATTGTGAGATTGGAAAATGGGTATCAGTAAATGATTTTTCCCAGCATATGCTAGCAGCAGGCTATGATTTTCAAGTAGTACGGGAGGCTTACGAATTATATATTACTGATCATGGTTATGGGAATCTCGGTTATCAAGGCTCTGATAGCTGGAATATTTTACAAGGGCGTTATCTGCTTTGTTTGCTATTTGAATATATGGCAACTCTTGGATTAATTGATGTGGCTTATGTTCATCCTTCGGGGGTGGCAAGGGACTACTCAAATATGTGGGGAACAGATGATTTATCTTACCTTAGCCGTTATGATGGCTTGCTGTATTTTCGTCTAAATTCTTTAGGAGCATATTGTTTAGGAATGCTAGATAAATATACTCCTACTCCAATGGAAATTAAACCAACATTAAGAGTGCTTCCTAATAGGGAAATTGCTGTAATTGGGACAAAACTTTCTCCAAGTAACCAGATTTTATTAGATCTTTATACTCAAAAAGTCTCTGATTCTGTATGGAAATTAGACCAAGCAAAAATAATGTCATCGCTAGAAATTGGGCGTAAAATCTCAGATTTAGAAGAGTTTTTAGAAGCTGCTAGTGGTCATAAAATACCTGAAACTGTCAAACATTTTATTAATGATTTAGCTGAACGAGCTAATTGCTTAAAAAATCGTGGACAAGCTCAACTTATTGAATGTGTTGATGTTGCACTAGCAACTTTAATTGCAAATGATTCAAGAACTAAAAAGTTTTGTCTACTTGCTGGAGAACGTCATATAGTAGTTTATAGTGAGTTTGAATCCCAATTTCGCAAAGCCTTGCGTCAAATAGGCTACGTTATACCAACTAGTAATTAAATAATTAGGAACCTCTAAATAAGGAGGACAAAATTTTTGTCTTACGTGCCTGAAAATGCTTTGATAGTTCAAAGCGACCTTTCCATATTGCTAGAAGTCTATTCACCTAAAGCAGATAACGCTCGTGAAGCTATTGCACCATTTGCCGAGTTGATTAAAAGTCCTGAACATATTCACACTTACCGTGTTACACCTTTAAGTATTTGGAATGCCCGCGCAGCAGGGCTTCCTATTGATAATATAGTAGAAGCACTACATACCCATTCCAAGTTTCCTGTTCCTGAATCTGTAATACAAGAAATTAGGGAACTTGGAAAACGTTATGGCCTTACAATACTTAAGCGAGGTGCTAATGAAAATCTTGTCCTAGAAATCCTGGATAACCCTTTAACAGAGCTTTTAAGCAGGGATGAAAAAATAGCTCCTTTTTTAGGTAAAAAATTATCAGAAACATCATTTCAAGTTGATACAGCATTTAGAGGTGTACTTAAACAAGCTTTGCTTGGTGCTGGCTATCCGGCAGAAGACATAGCTGGCTATACTACTGGCGAAAGTATGTCCATTAAGTTACGTCAGTTAACAAACTCAGGCGTAGAATTTATTATTCGTGATTATCAAAAAGAGGCAGCCAAAGCTTTTTACCAAGCAGGAAGTGTCAAAGGAGGTAGTGGGGTAATAGTTTTGCCCTGTGGAGCAGGTAAAACTATTGTTGGAATGATTGCTATGACTGCTGTTCAAGAAAGCACTCTAGTATTAACAACTAGTCAAACATCTATTCATCAATGGAAAAGAGAACTTCTTGATAAAACAGATATTTCTGCTGATATGATTGCTGAATATAGCGGGGAAAGCAAAAAAACAGGGCCAATAACTTTAGCAACCTATCAGATTTTAACTTATAGGCCAAGCCGCAATGATGATTTTCCTCATTTTTCTTTATTTCAAAATCGTTCTTGGGGATTAATTATTTATGACGAGGTACATTTGTTGCCTGCACCCGTCTTTCGTATTACAGCAGAGTTACAAGCACGTAGAAGACTTGGACTTACAGCAACATTAATTAGAGAAGATGGAAAAGAAGGGGACGTTTTTGCTTTAATTGGCCCTAAACGCTATGATGTGCCTTGGCGAGAGCTAGAAGAATCAGGATTTATAGCTACAGCTAGTTGCTCAGAAATCCGAATCTCCCAAGATAAACAACAACAAATGGATTATGCTTTAGCTCCACGTCGTCAACAATTCCGAATTGCAGCAGAAAACCCTCGCAAAATGCAGATAGTAAAAGATTTAATTTCTTCTGAAACAAAACAACAAAATACTAAAATTTTGATAATAGGAGAGTTTATTTCCCAACTTGAAGCCTTAGCAAAAGAAACACAACTCCCACTAGTAACTGGAAAAACACCTCAATCTGAGCGTGAAGATCTTTATCAAGCCTTTCGTAGAGGAGAATTAAAAGGGATTATTCTGTCTCGTGTAGGTAATTTTGCTTTAGATCTACCTGATGCAGACGTTTTAATACAAATATCTGGAAAGTATGGTTCCCGCCAAGAAGAGGCCCAAAGACTAGGAAGAATACTAAGACCAAAAGCAGATGGACGACATGCTAGATTCTATACCCTTGTTTCTCTGCGAACTTGTGAAGAGGATTTTGCACGTCACCGACAACTTTTTTTAACTGAACAAGGGTATAGCTACCAAATTAAGATTGTTGAATAGTTCTTTTATATCACTTAAAACTTAAAACTATGGTTTAAGTCTGTAAAGCATTCTAGGAAATGGAATTGTTTCTCTTACGTGTTCAATTCCGCAAATCCAAGTAACACAACGCTCTATTCCCATACCAAAACCTGAATGTGGGACACTTCCATATTTACGAAGGTCTAAATACCAGTCAAAGGCGGACTCTGGCAATTCGTGTTCTGCAATACGCTGACGTAATTTTTCCAGTGAAGTCATACGTTGGCCGCCGCCAATAATTTCTCCATAACCTTCAGGTGCAAGTATATCAACACTTAATGACAAGTCTTCTCTATCAGCATCTGGCTCCATATAAAAAGCTTTTACTTTTGCAGGATAGCGATGCACCATAAGAGGTTTATCATATTTTTCTGATAAAAATGTTTCGTCTGGTGCGCCAAGGTCGCCACCATATTCAAAAGCTAAACCACCTTCTTTTAACATTTTAGCTGCATCGTCATATTGAAGACGTGGAAAAGGAGGTGCTATAGATTCAAGTTTTGAAATATCTCTTTCTAAAATCTTTAATTCTTCGCGTCGTTTATCTAAAACTCGGCTAACAATAGAAGTTAGAAAATCTTCGGCTAGGCTCATTACATCGTCTAAAGTTGCATAAGCTATTTCTGGTTCGACCATCCAAAACTCTGTTAAGTGACGACGTGTTTTAGACTTTTCTGCCCGAAAAGTAGGCCCAAAACAATAAACCTTGCCAAATGCCATTGCCGTAGCTTCATTATAAAGTTGGCCTGATTGGGTAAGATAAGCCTTTTCATCATCAAAATAATTACATTCAAATAAAGTAGTTGTACCTTCGCAAGCGGCTGGTGTAAAAATTGGAGTGTCACACAGGGTAAAATCTCGATCATCAAAAAAGTCACGTACTGCACGAATTATTTCAGCCCGTACTTTTAAGATAGCGTGTTGGCGGCGCGAACGAAGCCATAAATGGCGATGATCCATTAAAAACTCTATTCCATGTTCTTTAGGAGTAATTGGATATTCTCCAGCTATTTGAACAACTTGGACATCGTTAACATCTAACTCATAGCCACCCGGAGCGCGTTCATCGGCTCGAGGTTGGCCTTTAACAATTATGGCTGATTCTTGGGTTAGCTCTTTGCAAGCTTGCCAAACTTCTTCAGAAACATTTTTCTTAAAAACTACACCTTGAATAAGTCCCGAACCATCACGAATTTGTGGAAACATTAGTTTACCACTTGACCTAATATTATATAGCCAGCCTTTAATTGTAATTTCTTGTCCAACATATTTAGCTACATCAGAAATATAAACTTGATCTTTCACGGATTTTACCTCAATCAATATTTATTAGTTTGTTTAATATTTTGTTAATACTTCACATAAATTTGCAAAACGTCCAAGCCTATTAGCCGCAGTTATAACAGTATCAATTGCCTTTGGAATATAAGGTTGATAGACCATATTTTTTACTACTGCTGTTTGATAGGCATAAGTTCCTATAGCTTTAACAATTCTTTGCACTGTCATTAGTTCAAATTCTAATTTAATTTCTTCTGCCCATTGCTTGCTAGTACCTGAAGATAGCTTTTTATCAATAAAAAATTGGTAGAGTTCTTGGATTAACTCTTCGTTTAGCTCTACGTAAGGATCACGTAGTAATGAAGCTAGGTCATAGGTAGCCGGGCCCATTCTTGCATCTTGATGATCAATAATATATTGGCGACCTTGATAAAACATTAAATTCCTAGAATGAAAATCCCTATGACAAAGTACCCTTGGACGCTCAGCTAGTTCTTTAGCAATTTCACTTAATTCTAGTTTTAATAAATTTTCCTTTTCAGCAGAAAGTTCTATGTGTAAATAACTATGAAAATAGTGTTTATAGAAAAAGTCTAGCTCCCAAGCTAGTTTAGCTTCATCAAAAGCTAGTTGTGAGGAAATAGAATTTTCTTTTATCGCAAGTTCAGTAGCACTTTGGATAGCTAATATTAGTTCAATGGCTTCTTGATAGGCTGCCTTTTGCTCTGTTGGGCTAGCATTTGTCAGCCAATCTTGTAGGCGTAAGTCTCCAAGATCTTCTAAAAGCATCAAACCATATTTAGCAGAAACAGAAATTATTTTTGGTACAGGTAATTTAGCAGTAAAAAAAATCTTTGTTACATCACAAAATGGGTGAGTTAAAGCGTTAAAACTCTCTGGATAAAGTGCTACAATAAAGCTTGTGTCATTACAAAAAATACGGAAATATTGCCGAGTTGAAGCATCTCCAGCTAGTTTTATAATTTTATCAATAACAGGATTTTTTTCTTCAAATTCAAAATAATTTTTTAATCTATCCGTGGTGTTAAGTGCAAAAACTTCTGTTTTTAAGCTACCAATTCGATCATTAGGCATTCTTTCTATCCTACTTTTGTACTTGGACAAACAGCAGGCTAATAATATCAGATCAAATTTATCTTATAAACCTATAAGCCCAGCGGCTTAAAGTATGATAATAACAATGTTTTTTGTTCTTTATTATTCTTTATCCTTAGCACAGCGAAAACCTAAAGAACCATCTGAGCGAGAAGGGTCAATCCAATTACGAGCAAATGTTGTAGCTACTGCTTTTCCTTCTTTGTATGCACCTCCGCGAATTACTCTATAGCTTTGAGCATCATCAACCTTAAAAGAAGAATTTGGATAAGGTTGTGGAACAGAGTCTGTCCATTCCCAAACATTGCCAGCCATATCATATAGCCCAAATGGGTTAACACCTTTCATAAAAGCACCTGCGGGTTTTGGCCCATCTTGTGTAGCTTCTTTAGTATTAGCTTTTGTCACATCCCAATCATTTCCCCAAGGATAGATAGTATGGTCTTTACCTCCAGCCGCAACTTCCCATTCAATTTCTGTAGGGAGGCGTTTTCCTGCCCATTTTGCATAAGCTTTTGCATCTTCTAAAGTAACATCTGTAATAGGCTCTTGTCCATTACCTAAGTAATTACCATTGTTCCATGTAGCAGGGGCTTTATATTTCGCCTCTTTAACAAATTTTGCATATTCTTCTTTTGTTACTTCTCGGTTATCTATTAAAAATGCTTTTACTTCTACTTTATGTTCTGGTCTTTCTTTGTCTGTTCCTTGACCACTTCCAATTGCATACTCTCCAGCCGGGATTTCTACCATTTTTGCTTCTACAATAGGATATTTTGGCAAATCTGGGATAACAGGTGTTGGGCTAGCTGTTTTTCCACCTTTGGGGCTAGGGCTAGCTGAAGGGCTAGGGCTAGGTGTGGCGTTGGCTGTTTGAGGTGGTGGTGAGCCACTAAAAACAAAAAAGTATAAAACTACAACTATTACTAATGCTCCTCCGCCGGCAGCTAATTTAGTTTGATTATTAAGCGGGATATCTTTACCAAAAATTTTGATTGTACCTTCAGCCGCAGGTGCCACTTCTTTATCTGCTTTACCTTTTTTCCCTTTTTTGCCAAATATATCGTCTAAACTGGTGTTATCAGGCGCGTTATCAGGCTTTCTAGCTGGTGGCGGTGGAATAATTACTGGTCTTGATGCTGGTGTAATACTAGGAGCAGGAGGTTTAATTTCTGTAGCTGCTTCAAAAGAAGGCCTACTATGTTTATAAGTTTCTGTAGGGTTATTAGATTCTGTAGTAGGTGCAGGGTTATTAGCTGCGGCATCAAAATCAAAGGAAAAAGGAGATTTTGCTGGGGCCTCATTATTTTGTGAATATTGAGAAAACTCATTTGGATCAAAAGGTGGGGCATTTTGTCCACCTGGTGCAGGTGGTGGGGCTTGAAAAACCATCACTTGAGCATTATCAAACATATCCCGACTAAGCATAATTTGGTTATAAGTTTGACAATTAGGACAAGTAAAACGGTGGTTATATTCAACAAAAGCAGGCCCTATAGACATTTTAATTAAATCTCTTACTTCTTGCGCACAACTACAACATAAACAAACAAGCGACCAACTTTCATCAGAAATTTTAATTAATGGTGAAGACATACGCTTGAGCCACACTCCTATGAAAATTTATTTTTATAGAAAAATATAATTTATCAGCAAGAGAGCCTCACTTTTAAGGCTCTCTCTTAAACTAGATTAAATATTAGTTACGTTTAGGGCTAAAAATACTAAACATTACCATACCTTCCATCTTAGGACGTACTTCAATAATTCCATATTGACTAAGGTCTATTTCTAAACGCTCTAATAATTGTTGACCCAACTCTCGGTGAGTAATTTCACGACCACGAAAGCGCACACTAGCTTTCACTTTATCACCATCTTGAAGCATTCTAACTGCGTTATTTTTCTTAAATTCATAGTCGTGATCATCGGTAGCAGGACGAAACTTTATTTCTTTAACTGTAACTGTAGTTTGTTTTTGCTTGGCAGCATGAGCTTTTTTCTTCTGCTCATATTGCCATTTACCATAGTTGATTATACGACATACAGGCGGTTGAGCTTGAGGAGCAACTTCAACTAGATCCAAGCCTTTTTCTTTTGCAATATCTAAGGCTTGTTGCGGAGACATAATACCTAATTGCGCTCCATCATCGTCAATTACCCGAACTTCACGAACGCGAATATGTTGATTAATACGTACCAGTGGGGTTTTTTCCTGTGTACGAATAGGACGTTTTTGAAAATTATTAGTGCTAATTGTTCACCTCCATAGTTTGTTATTGATTTAAGTCTTACCAAATTTCAATTTTGAAATTGGCTTACCAAAATAGTTAATAAAATTTGGGATTTTTGATATCAAATAGGCATGAAAACCAATATTCAGCGTAATAATAGCAAATTATTGTTATTAGCACAATCGCCTAGTTTAAGATTGTCTTTAAGATGATAAAAATTTAAGCTTACAAATGCTTATTTAACTATATTCGCTTAGTATTATTTATGTATTATCCATTTATTTATTCATAAAACGATGTAAAAACTGATCTACGAGGCCAGGAAACAAAGCATTTACTGCCAGAAGTAGTTTTGCAGATTTTAACATAACTATTTCAGCTTTTGGATTATCCATTAGCGACAAAATTGCTTCTGCTACCTGTTCGGCTGTTTGTACTGGCCCAGTTAAAGTAGCCTTTTTACCTGTTTGAGATTCTGCTAAATCAAAAAATTCTGTTGTAGTAACAACAGGACAAACTATAGAAACTTTTATTGGACTAGCAAGTAGCTCTAATCTTAAAGCTTCAGCATAGCCCTGCATAGCATACTTACTAGTGTTATAAGCTCCTCCAGAAGTACGAAAAACCCTTTTAGCAGCAACAGAAGAAACCATTATTATTAACCCTGACAGTTGTTTTTGCATAATTGGCAGCACAGCTTGAGTAGCATAAAAGGTGCCAAAAAAATTAGTTGCCATGATTTTTTCCATATCTTCGCTAGAAGTTTGACTGAGTGGGAGAAAATGCCCATAACCAGCATTATTTACTAGGACATCAATTTTATTATGTAATTTAATAATATGTTCCACTAAGCTTTTAACATTAGATTCATTAGCAATATCAGCAACAAAATAGTCTGCTTGTCCGCCTTTAGCACGAATTTCTTCACAAGCTTTTATCAAATTATCTTCTCGTCTGGCTGTTAACATAACTTTAGCACCGGCACTTGCAAAAACTCTAGCTGTGGCTAGTCCAATCCCACTAGATGCCCCTGTAATTAAAACTACTTTATTTGCTGCTTTTGTCACAAACTGCCCCTTAATTTTTATTTTGTAAAAGATAAAGATATAGATTTTTACTTATTAGGGCAAATATTAAAGGGCAGGTACTAAACCTGCCCTTATACTTAAACTAAGAAAAACCTAGGAATATTACTAGTTAGAATCTTCTATGATGTTGATGGGATCTGTAACCATCTCTATACCCATCCATAAAGCCTTCTCTATAGGGTCGGCTGCCTTCTCTAAAACGCCTTGAATCACCTGGGTCAAAACGTCTACGTTCACGAGCATCTTCTCTACCCTTTTCAAAACCATCTCGTTGACCTCTTCCATATTCTCTTCTAGCATAATCACGATCGTGATGTTCATAACGAGGTCTATCATCTCTATCTCTATCTCTATCTCTTTGAGCTTGGATATTTGGAACAAAAGCTATTAGGGTAGTAAGAATAAGCACAAAACTAATAAGAATTCCTACAATTTTACTTCTTAATAATTGCCATTTTCCAAAATTTAGATTCCTCATAATAGCCTCCTTTCTAAAAGGTAAATTACGACTATTAGGAATTAGAGAAAATCCAACAAATTTTACACTTCCTTTCTTCATTTAAATTATACTATGTTTAGATATTTTAAGCTAATGTTTTTGCCATTTATCTAGAAAATTTTACAAAAATATAGAAACTGAACCTACTTTTCAAAATAGCTTTATTCCTAGGTTAAAAGCTTATTTTTATAGTATTTTCTTTTGATATTCTTATATAAGTTACTAAATTTTATCTATTTATTTTTACTTATTTTTATTATATGTATTTTGTATTATATAAGTTACTAAATTGTAATTTATTATTTTGATATTTGTTTTAATTTTTGTTGGCATTATTACTTATTTTATTTAGTTTATTTATTATACAACTAGTTCCCAAAATTACTTTTTTGTTGTTAAAAGGTAAGCTAAGATTTATAAGGTCTAAATATTTGATTCTTTATAATTTTCATATGCTTAAAAGCTTTATTACAGAAGAAACAATTAATTTGCTAAGAGCATTATTAGCAGCTAGTACCGCTTGGATTGCTTATAATGCTATTGCAAGTCAATTAAGTAATTCTATAACTATAATCTAGTAATTTGGTAAACTTGGTAAAAAGTCTGTTTCTGTAAGTATATCTAAAAGCGAACACTTATAAGACGGTAGTGGAATATGTCCAACGTTTTCTAGTATTTTTACTCTAGCATTCGGCATTTGACTAGCCATAAATTCTGCTTCTAATACAGAGTTTTGAAGTCGATCTTTTCGTCCAGCTAAAAATAATGTATGACTATTAATTTTACCTAAGCTATTACGAATATCATATTCAGCAATTAAATCCATACGTCTTACTATTGGCAGTTTTGGAAGTTTGGTTGTTAGGGATATAAATTTTTCTTTGTCAGGTGGGGCTAAATCTTCTCCTAAAAGCCCTAAATTAACAGCAGCAGCGCGGCCTAGATGGAGAAATTCATAAGGGGTAAATTCCAGTAAAATACGACCTGTAAAAAATAGTGAACGATTACGAAAATAAGGAAAAGAATTAATAATAAGTAATTTCTCTAGTAAATTTGGATGAGCCAAGGCAAATTGTAAACAAAGTGTTCCGCCAAAGGATTCTCCACATAAAATAGCTGGATTTTTCCCTAGGGTATTAATTAACTTTGCTAAATCATCTATTAAATCTTGGTAAGTAAAATTGCTAGAAGTGCGTAAAGAACAACTAACAACTGTAAACGTTTTAGAAAGCTCTGCTTCTTGACGATAAAAAAGTTCTCCTGTTCCATCTAGTCCAGGAATAAAAATAAACAGTGGCCCGCTACCAGAAATTTTATATTTCATAATCTTAACCCTTTTAGGCAGAAGCAATTAGATTTTCAATTAATTTTTGCACATCTTCATCAGTAAATACTTTATTATCAGTCTCATAAACCCATCTAACAGTATCTTTTATTTTTAATTTTTCTTCTACAGCCGCAGCACTAAGCACTAAAAAAAGCCTTGCCACAAGTTCAGGGTGTTTACGCTCGCTTTTTTTCTCCTGCCAAATTTGCGCACCTGCTATAGCTCCAGAATCACGAAAAATTGGTAAATAGTCACCATTAACTAACTCATAAGTAGCAACATCGACCCTTAAACTAGGTTGACCATCCCGGTTATATTCAATTTCTAGTCTAGTTCCATAAGCTTCACGAACTTGAAAACGAAAAGTTTGTTCAGGGCTAACAGCATAACTAAGCACATCTGATGAAGAGCGACGGCGGAAAAATCCTAGCAATCCGCCTCCCTTACCTTCAGCCTTTTCTATTTGCTTACAAACTGCATCTACTTTATTTATAAATAGCTTAAATAAAATATCTGCTGCTTGTTGACGAGCATCTTCAGCCGCTTTAACAATTTGACTTGCTCGCTCAACAGAAACTTCTTTTGACTGATTCTTACGAATTTTATTTGCTATTTCTTTTGCCCAATCATCTGACATAACTATTTTATTCCTCAATCTTTACAAAATCTTAATAATACTCTGACATTAAGAAAAATCTAGGATAGAAATACTATAATAACAAGAAAAAACCTGTTAAAATGCCTTTCCTAACAAGTTAATACAGGATCAATTAATGAGTAGTAATCAAAACTCAACCTTAGATCAACAATATAAAACTTTAGTTCTGCGTTTTAAGCAACTACATAATGGTCAAGATATTCTATCAAAACTTGGTCATATAGTAACTGTTGGAACAAACACTATAGAAACTAAGATTTTTGGTGTATTAAAAACCTTAAAACCTTTAATTAATAGCGGTGATCCACTTACTGTAAACGCTAAATTAACCGCTGTTGAAGGTTATTTACAAGAATATGACCAATGGTTGCAACAAGCTAACGTTACTTTAACCCCTTATGGGCTACGCCAATATATTAGACAAAACTTACTAGCACATGAAGATTTAATGTCACTAGCTCGCTTTTTAATTACTCGTCGCCCTGATTCAATAGACGACCGAGGAAAGTTAGAATTAACCCTAGCAGAGCTATGCAGAAACCTAGAGGATGAAGAGCAAGTCAAAGTTTTAGTAGATTTATTCCCTGATTTTTATCAACTAACCTATGCAGCAACAGAAGCGATTCAACAACTAGAAGCTTTAATTATAGAAATTAACTCCTTAAAAACCTTTCCTCAATTAATTATGGGAGAATACTTAGTCAGAGTAAGAAGAATAAAAAATCATTTTAGTAGTATTGATTGGAATCCACAGCTACTTTTAGTTATCAATGACCTTAATCAAACATTAGATAGTAGTTTTTCTAAATTATTTAAGGCAGAAAGAAAATATATTGTGGATACATCAAACTATTTAATTAGTGTTGGGATTACTTCTATAGGAAAACTAGGAGAAAACGGAGTATTAAACGTTGAAGCGGCTCAACGAATGGCAGAAAAAGCAGAGGATTTGCTTAATGAAAATTACCAAACTAACTTTCAACGATTACAACAATTAGCCCAAGTAGGTCAATGGTTACGTCATGCAATGGAAGTAGTAGAAAGTCGTGCAGCAACTAGCCAAGTTCAAAGCTCTGAGCCAGAAAAGCCAAAACCCACACCTAGACCAGTTGCCGAACGAGATTCTAAATTAACCCCTATTTCTACAGTTCTTGACTATGCAAATGTTAGCGCGATGGAAAATCAGCTAACTGCACGAATAGAAGACCTTGCACAGATTTTGTCTCAACGTTCTCGCCGTTCATCTGCTGAAGTAGTACAACTTAGCCGAACTACATTGCTATTAAGTAGTTGGGAAGTTATTGCAATAATTTCCTTAGGTAATTTAGTAGCCGTTGAGCATAAACAGCAATATGAGTTAGTGCGTCGTGCCATTGCTTTGCTAACAGAATTAAAAGAAAGTGCAGTAATTTTTGTAGAAGGAATGTCGCAGAAAAAAACAAAACATCAATATAGCGTCCCTGCAACAGTTTATTTTTTAGAACAAGCCCAACGTTGCCAAGGTGAACTAGAAACCGCCAGTCAAATGGCTAGAAAAAAACATGATACGGACACAGCACTTAATTTATTAGTAACTCGTACTAAACTTCAAGAAGTTTGTCAAACAATGGTAGAACAGCTTAGGAACTTTGGCTTAGATGTCCAGTAAATTTTTATATTAAATTAACTATTATTTCCTCTAATAATTGCTCATCTCTAGGCAACACACTACGTAAATCTAACAGCAATTTATCTTCTTCAATTCTAGCAATTACTGGTGTTTTAGCAGTTCGCAATTTACTAGCTAACTCTAAACTTGATAATTTTGTGTCTTTAATAGCTATAAGTGTAGTAGGTAGTAGCACTTCTGGAGCAGACCCAGCACCCATTAATGAGCCACCTGGTTGCAAACTAAAATTTAGTGTTGTTGTAGCGGGAAGTTTTCTTTTTACTCGTCGCAAAAAGTTTTTAGAACGAGTCATTATTTCTTTATCAGTAGCCTTAAGTGCTTGTAGAAGTGGTATTTTGTCCCACGCTATGCCAAATTGATAAAGCCTTAAAGTAGCAGCTAATGCCCCATAACAAAGCTTATCGACTCGTAAAGCTCTAAGTAATGGGTTTCGGCGAATACGTGAAATATAGGCTTTTTTACCAGCAATAATTCCTGCTTGCGGCCCACCTAACATTTTATCGCCGCTAAAAGTTATTACATGCACGCCTGCTGTGATAGATGCTTGGGCAGTCGGCTCATCTTTAACACCATAAGGGGTTAAATCCACTAGGCAACCACTTCCAAGATCTTCAATTAAAACTAAGTTATGTTTTTCTGATAGCTTAACTAATTCTGATAGACTAGGTTTTTCTGTAAAACCGCTAATACGATAATTACTAGGATGTACCCTTAAAATAACCTTAGTATTTTCATTAATTGCAGCCTCATAATCTGACAATCGAGTCCGGTTTGTTGTCCCAACTTCGCGCAGTACTGCGCCACTTTTTTTCATTACATCAGGAATACGAAAAGCTCCGCCTATTTCTATTAGCTCTCCACGAGAAATAATTGCTTCCCCACCGCTTGCAAGCTCATCTAAAACTAGCATTACTGCCGCAGCATTATTATTAACTACAACTGCGGATTCACAACCAAGTAGAGTTTTTAATAACTCTTCACAATGTTGATCTCGATGTCCACGTTTTCCAGTCACCAAGTCATACTCTAAATTACAATAACTGTTAGCAATTTTGTTTATTTCCTCTAACGCTTCGTTTGCTAAAGGAGAACGACCTAAATTTGTATGTAGTAAAGTACCTGTAGCATTAATTACGGACTCTAAGCTGTTATTAGTTAAACTCTGCCAATAAACTGGCAACTCACTTTCTATAATTTCTATTAAGTTACTATCTTGAGGTAATTGATTATCTAGGATTTCCTTTCTTAAATCTGTAAGTAAGATTCTTAGAGTATCCCGCACAAAATCCCGGCTACTTATAGCGATTAACTTCTGTGACGTAGGTAAATCTAAGAGGTAGTCAATAGATTTGATCTCTCGTAGCAGCAAATTGCTCATTTAGATATTTCCTCTAGCTTAGTAGCACGGCGATCTATTAAATAAGCACTTTTTTCATGCTTTTTAACATATTTTTTAACTTCTGCTGCAACCTGTGAAATTTGTCCAGGGTGAGAAAATCGACTGTCCTCGTGAATTACTACAGCTAAACCAATGGAAAGTATTGGAGCAAGTATTTGATTTCCTTGGCGGTCAGTTGCCTCTATACCTCCACGAGCCAAATCTTTAGCATCATAAAAATCTTTAATTTCATGGTCAAAGCGTTCAATAGAAAGTTGACAAATTGCTTCACATCTTTCTTGAGAGGTGACAATAATAAAATCATCACCTCCAATATGGCCTACAAAGTCTGTGTCAGGATTGCCTTTTTCTTGTACAGCATTAGTTAAAACACTGGCAGTATAATTTAGGATCTCATCCCCAGCAGCAAAACCATAGCGGTCATTGTAAGCCTTAAAATTATTTAGATCTGCATAAATAACTGCAAATGAAACACCTGCTTTTAAGTTAGTGGTTAAGATTTGTTGAATTTGACGATTTCCAGGCAGACCTGTCAATGGGCTAGCTTGTAAGTCTCTCCATTGTCGTCTTAAATGACTATCTATTCTAGCTTTTAGCTCTGAAAAGTTAACTGGTTTGGTCAAATAGTCATCTGCTCCCATTTTTAAACCAGTAACTACATCATCTTCTTTATCTCTTGCCGTAAGCATTACAATAATTGAATGACAGCTATGAGGATTACGTCTTAGCCTTAAGCAAGTTTCTAGCCCATCCATACCGGGCATCATAATATCTAATAAAACTAGTCGAACATCACCTTGAGCAGCAATTGTTAAAGCTTGTTCTCCCGATGCAGCTTCTACAATATTATAGTGTTTACTTAATGCAGTTACTAACATTTTACGTACTGCATCATTATCATCAACAATTAAGATTTTGTCTGCCAATTTTTTATAACCTCAAATCTGCCCATTTAGAATCTACTAATTTTTTAATTTCTTCGCTCATTTCTAGTTGCTCGGGCCAGTCTCTGGTAAAACCTTCTGCTGCCCATTTACGAGTAGCATCAATTCCCATTTTTGAACCATAAGCAGGCAATCGAGAAGCATGGTCAAGTACATCTATTGGGCCCATAGTAAATTGTATATCTCGTTCAGGATCAATATTATTAAGTACATACCAAAGTACATAACTAGGATCACGTACTGGAACACCCTCATCAACTACAATAATGCACTTAGTAAACATTGCTTGGCCTAGTCCCCAAACAGCACTCATTATCTTACGAGCATGTCCTGGGTAAGCTTTGCGAATAGAAACAATCATTAAATTATGAAATACCCCTTCAAAAGGCATGTGCATATCTACAACTTCAGGAAATTGGCGTTGGAAAAGGGGCAAAAAGATATGTTCAATTGCTTCCCCAAGATAGCAATCTTCCATTGGTGGACGACCAACAATTATAGTTGAATAAATGGGGTCTTTACGTCTAGTTATTGCTGTCACATGAAAAGCTGGATAAAGTTCTTTTGGGGTATAAAAGCCGGTGTGGTCGCCAAAAGGCCCTTCTATTCTCATATCATTTGGGTCAACATAGCCTTCTAGCACAATTTCGGCTGATGCTGGTACTTCTAAATCATTAGTTTCACATTTAACCATCTCTACAGCACTTGAACGCAAAAACCCAGCAAACAACATTTCATCTAAATCATCAGGTAAAGGCAAGGTAGCAGCAAAAGTTGTAATAGGCTCACTTCCAATTGCTACTGCAACTGGCATTGGTTGGCTGCTTCGTTTGCTATGCTCACGAAAATGGCTAGCACCATGTTTATGTAATTGCCAGTGCATAGCCGTAGTCCGTTCATCTAAAACCTGCATCCGATACATTCCACAATTACGTTTCCCTGTCAGCGGATTACGTGAAAATACCATTGGTAAAGTAATAAATCGGCCTCCATCGCTCGGCCAGCATTGCAGGACAGGTAAATCATATAAAGAAAAGTTATCTTTTTGTATTACTTCTTTACAAGGGCCAGAACGTACTATTTTTGGAAAAAATCGCCCTAATTCGGCTAATTTAGGTAGCATTTTTATTTTTTCAATAAACCCTTGTGGCGACTTAAAATCTAGTAATTCAGTAACTCGATCAGCTATTTCTTTATAACCACTAACTTCTAAAGCTATTTCCATTCGTCGGCGACTGCCAAAAGCATTAATTAGCACTGGCATTTGATGACCTTTTACCTTTTCAAATAAAAGTGCTGGGCCACCTTTTTTACAAACTCTGTCGGTTATTTCAGAAATTTCTAGTAGTGGTGAAACTTCTAAAGAAATTCGTTTTAGTTCACCTGCTTTTTCTAACGCTTTAATAAAATCTCTTATATCATCGTAAGCCATAATATTCCCCCGATGGCTAGCATAACATAGAGAATAGAAGCCAGAAAAGTTGATGAGAGAAATTTAAGGAAAAGAAGAAAATCCTAAGTAATTTCTTTATTAGTAAATAGTTATAGTTAATTGTGTATTTCTTAATAGTTTCTATTGGCTTATTATTAAAGACAACTTAAGTTTTATCCATTACATCCATAGGCTCAACTAAATTAGAATAAAAATAAATTAAAATAATAGGGATAATTGGCTTATGAAAACTAAAAAAACTTTCTTTCTAACAATCGCTTTAATTTTATCAATAACATTACTAGGGTTTTCTCAAAACCCTCCCGTCTTACCAAATGATCAAGATGAAAACACTCCATTAGTCAAAATTACCACCGATTTAGTACAAATGGATGTAGTAGTTACAGATAAAAAAGGCAATCAAATCACAGACTTAAAAGCAGAAGATTTTGAAATATCAGAAGACGGTATAGCACAAAAAATTACTAATTTTTCCTATGTATCAATAAAAGACAAACCTACGGTTAAAAACACTAATCCACAAGTAGCACTGCCTAAAAATCTTAGGGTTCCTCTTTCGCAACTTTCCTTTAACCAAGCACGACGAACCATTGCCATTGTAATAGATGACTTGGGGCTTTCTTTTGAAAATACTACTTATGTGCGATCTATATTAAAAGATTTTGTTAACAAAGAAATGCAGGAAGGTGATTTAATTGCAATTATTTATACTGGTGGCGGCAATGGTATCTTACAACAATTTACCTACGATAAAACCCAGTTATTAGCATCAATAGATCAGCTAAAATTTAACTTATATGGGCGTGCAGGAACCAGTAACTTTGATCCTGTTACACAAAAAGACCCTGCTGGCCCTGCTGGACTTATTGGCAATGGGACTGGGCGCGGCAATAATAGTGTCAGAACTCCTAGTATTAACTTAGCACAAGGTCAAGCAGGCAATCCATTTGCAGATATAGAAAATGCCCGAAACCAATCTATAACCGTTGGTTCACTTGGCACACTTAGGTTAGTAGTACAAAACTTAAAGTCATTGCCTGGTCGTAAATCTATCTTACTTTTATCAGACGGTTTCCCAGTATTTAATGATTTAAGTAGCAATCCAGATAGTGTTAATAATACATTGGTTCAAAAAGCTTTAGGTGAATTAATTGATCAAGCAAACCGAGCAGCATTATCAATTTATACAATTAGCACACGTGGCCCACGACTTTTTGGATTAAATGCAGCAGATAATCTTGGCACTTCTAACCCTTTTGAAAACAGCAATTCACAGTTACAAAGTAATATTACTAATTCATCAGAAGAGCGCAGAGGCATTTCTCTTAGAAGTGAAGATGGATTAAGAATCTTAGCTGATGCTACAGGTGGAGACTTTTCTGTTGATATTAACCTAAATATTAAGCGTGCATTAGAAGATCAAAATGGTTATTACCTAATAGGGTATTCTCCAGAAAAATCCAGTAATACGCCTAATGAATTAAGAAAATTAAAAATTAAACTAAAAGATAAAAAATTTACTGTTCGCACTCGTAAAGCTTTTTATTCTGCGCCTGTAGAATCTGTTTTTACTCCATCACGTAGCGATCAGTTACTAGAAGCTATTTTTTCTCCATTTGGTCTAGCAGATATTGACTTAAAACTTATATCACTTTATAGCCAAGATAAAAATGGGCAATTTTTCCGTGCTGTATTACATATTGATACTAAAGCACTTAACTTTGTAAAAGAAGAAGACTTTAATAAAGCCACTTTTGATATTTTGGCTATAACTTATGGTGAGGATGGTCAAATAGTTGACAAAGTAAATCGTACACATAACATTAAAGCTCGTGGTGAAACTTATGAACAAATGCTAAATAAAGGATTTGTTTATCTTTTAGATGTGCCTACAAAAAGGCTGGAGCCTACCAACTACGTGTTGCAATTCGTGACGTTAATTCTAAAAAACTTGGTTCTATTAGCCAATATGTAGAAGTGCCTAACATCAGCATAGGTCAATTAGTCACCTCAGGAATAATTCTTAGTAGTGAAAAAAGCTCTATTCCAGATAAAAATAAAGTGGCAGAAATAAATGAGAGCAAAGAATCAGATGATAATCATAATTCATTGCTAACATCTGTAATTAGAGAATTTAAAGCTGGAGATATATTAAAATTTGCCTACCAAGCTTATAATGTTAGAAGTGTTGGCAATCCAAAACCAACATTAAAATATCAAGCTAATTTATTTTTAGATGACAAGAAAATTTTTACAGGTAAAGAAATTATAGTTGATCTAACAGAAGGTGTTGATACAGTGCCAATTAACGGAGCATTTCAACTAGGTAAACAATTAGTTGCAGGTAATTATGTTTTGCAGATAATTACTAGTGAAAATCTAGGCAATGGTAGAGGTAGCACATCAGAACAACTTATTGATTTTAAGGTAAAAACAGAAAAATAATTTATGGTTTCAGCACAATTTTTTCATGAACAGCTTTATCGCAGTCAAACAACAATAGAAAAATTCCAGCAATTTCCAATTACAATTTGTGGTGCTGGAGCCTTAGGAGCCAACCTTTGCGAAACTCTTGCAAGGGTTGGTTTTACTCAATTAAAAGTTATTGACCGTGATAGGGTTGAGGAACGAAATCTTTCTACCCAACCCTTTTATCGCTCAGATATTGGCACGCAGAAGGCTAAAACTTTAGCAAATAATCTTTATCGGGCCTTATTGGTTAAAGTAGAAGGCCGAGCAGAGGAGCTAACTACCAATAATTGCACTAAATTACTAAATGGTAGCAGGCTAGTAATTGATGTTTTTGATAATAGCCCATCGCGTCAAGTGGTAAAAGATTTCTGCGAGCAAGCTAAAATTAACTGTTTGCACGTTGGTTTAGCTGGCGATTATGCAGAAGTTATTTGGAATGAAGTTTATAAAGTCCCATCCCCAAACCAGGATGATATTTGTGATTACCCATTAGCAAGAAATTTAGTAATGCTTGCTGTGGCACTAGCAAGTGAAACAATAATTTCTTTTGTTGATAAAGGCGATAAAAATAACTTTACAATTACTCTAGGTGATTTTGCTATTAAACCCTATTTATTTACAGCAAATAATACGTAGAGTTGAAACCCTACGCTACATATCTATCGCCCCACTTGGGCTTAAGATTAAAGAATATAAGATTACTTAGTTTACAGAGTAATAATTACAGCATAACATAAAAAATATAGCATTTTGATCTTAAGCTAAGATCTATCATAAAAATGCTGCATATGATACATGACGGCTCTTAGTGCATCTACGCTACTACGTAATTCAGTAAAAAATACTTTGTCTAAAGGAGCATTTTTTCCTAAGTCATCTACCACAATTTGAAGCAACATAACCATTTCTTTAGCTAAATTTGCCATTTCTTGATTAAGTAAAGTCATAGCATCTTCTGTAAAAGCTAAAAGCTCATCATAACGTAAGTCAGGCAACTCATCTAATATAGCAGGAGGTTCGGCTAATTCACTTATAGCAGCAGGGCTTATGGATTCATCTTCTACGGCAATATCACTTAATGTTTTCTCTGATGATAAATCTTCAAAAGCTAATTTTAATTTGTCTTCAAAATCTGGTATTTCTTCTTTTTTAATATTTGGGTCTACTAATCCAACATTTGATTGATTATCAGCAACTACATTATTTGTAATTTCTACTATTAGACCTTGTTCTAGATCTGAGGTTTTGACAGTTTTTATTCCTGCCAAACTAGTAAGGTTAATATTGCTTCTTAAGTGTCCTGTTATATTTCTTGCAGGTTCTCCAGCCAGTAAAATTGCTGCCTCTAATTCATGTTCACTTGCATTTTGAAAAACATTTAGGAATTCATCTTCTGTTATAGCTCTAACGGCTAGTTCTAGTTCTCTAGCAAAAGCCAGCATAGATTCTGGGCGTTCACTAGGTTTTTTTGCTAATGCCCGACGTACTACAGCATCAATTAATGGATGAATATCTGGCCGGATTTCATACATTGGAGGTGGGTTTTCTTTAACTTTTTGATAAACAATTGCAGAATAATTTTTAGCATTAAAAGGAACTTTCCCTGTAAGCATTTCATAAAGCACTACACCTAAAGCATAAATATCAGTTCGTGAATCTACTTCTTTATCTTGGCATTGTTCAGGCGACATATAATGTGGAGTGCCAAGCACATAACCATGTCTAGTTAGTCGTCCAGAAAAATCATTTAATGGTTGTTCTGCACCTAATTTAGCAATACCAAAATCTAAAACCTTAACAACTTCTTGTCCTTGGTCTTGATGAAGAAAAATATTATCTGGTTTTAAGTCCCGATGAACAATACCTCTTTTATGTGCTATTGCTACAGCAGCACAAATCTGCTGGATAATTTCATTAGCTTCATTTAAGGAGAATTGATGGTTTTGCAAAATACGATCTCTTAAAGAAATACCAGAAAGAAACTCTGTAACAACATACACTGTACCATCAGAGCATATAGAGAAATCTAAAATTGCAATAGCATTAGGATGACGAATGTGCATTGCTGCAAAGGCTTCCCGTCGAAACCGTTCTACAGCAGTTTTATCTGTTGTTAAATGCGGGTGCATTACCTTTAAGGCAACTAACAAGTCTAATTGAATATGTCTAGCTCGATATACAGAGGCTGTCCCACCTTTAGCTATTTTGATTTCAATCAAGTATTTATTATCAATAACTTCGCCAATTAATGGATCTTCTTTAACTATTCCTTCAACATTAGTTAAACGCTCTCCATCCGATGGACAGAAAACTATTCCTGGTTCAAATTTTTGTTGGCATTTAGGACATTTTTTCATAAAAGTTTTTGTTATTAATACAACAATGAACTTGTAGAGTAAATAACCAAAGTTAATTTCTTGGCAAAACCAAAAATACATTCTTAAAAACTAAAGATTAAAAACCAAAAATTTTCCTTAGTTAAAAATATGTTTTATAGCAGTTTAAAGACGGTTTTAATCTTAGAAAATACTACAAATTTTATTAAATAAATAGCTCATTTTTTCAATAAATTATTGTTTGTGCTCTTGCTTTGTATTAAGCTAGCAATCTTGTGTATATTTGTTAATTTAGTCAAGAAATTATCACAATTAATTATTGAAGGTTCAGAATGTCAGCATCAGAAGATTTTGTTGAAGTAAATGTCCAACCTGTAGGACAAGATAACGCTTTTGGAATTGAACTACGTGTTCAAGACTCTAGCTTAAATGACAAACCATTCCTAATTACATTAGGTTTCCAAATGGAAGATGGTCAAATACCTGGGCTAAATAATGACGCTACTAATCAACCTGAAGAAGTTATTGAATTAGCAAAAGAATTATTACTTTGTGGCTCAGATGAATTGCCTCCATTAAGCAGTATTCCCTTTGAGGAATGCCCTAGTAATCAAAAGGGTTATTATTATGATCTGGATACAGAAATGGAATTTGAAAGCGAAAAAGGCACAGAAGTCAAAAGACAACAGTGGCAAGTAAGCATCTTCCAATCTCCTACAGAAAAGGCAGTTGATCCAACTCAGCTTTTTAGAATGATTCAAGAATTTTTTGGTAGCCATTTATAAAAATGCTGGCTAACTCTAGCAACCAAGAACAACTTAAGCTATTTGCCTTAGAAGCCCTTAAAGCCGAACCTGAGTTAGATCTGGGCCGTGCTGCACTTCTTATGGCAAAATGTCAATATCCTAAACTAGATATAGAAGTTTATATTGCACAATTTGATGAAATTGCTGAAATTATCTCTAGTCGTCTTTCCACTTCTTCTAGAAATCCTCTTTTAATCATTAAAAATATTAATGATTATTTTTTTCAAGAACTTGCTTTTCAAGGAAATAAAGAAAATTATTATGACCCTAGAAATAGCTTCTTAAATGAAGTTTTAGTACGCCGCTTAGGTATTCCTATTAGTCTTTCTGTAATTTATATGGAAGTAGCAAAGCGTCTAGGCTTAACAATCGATGGAGTAGGTTTGCCAGGGCATTTTTTGGTAAAATGTAAAATCGAGGATCAAGAAATTATCCTAGATCCTTTTCATCAAGGTAAAGAGTTAAGTCAATCTGATTGCCAAACATTGCTTACAACTATTTACGGGTCTGGAATAGAGCTAAAGCCTAGCTTTTTTCGTGCTGTAAGCAAAAAAGAAATCCTTATTCGTATGCTTAACAACCTAAAAAATATTTATATCTCTGGCAATGACCCAGCCCGTGCCTTAATTACACTAGAAACCCTTTTAATACTTACCCCTCAAGCCTTAAATGAAATTAAAGAGCGGGGATTTGTAAATTATCGCTTAAGAAAATTTTCGCAAGCAATTAAAGACATAGAATTTTATTTAAGTCATAGTCCAAAAACTGTAGAAACTGACAATATCCGCAAACTCTTAAACCAAATAAAATTAGAGTTTGCATCCTTAAATTAATAAAACAATGAGTACTGTCCGTAAATTAAAAGAAAGCGGCTTGATTAGTCCACCTAGTTTTGTACCTCATAATATTCATTATGAAACCATTATGGGATCTGTTGCTTATGGAGTATCTTCTGATACTTCAGATATGGACGTTTATGGGTTTTGTGTCCCGCCTAAAGATATGATTTTCCCTCACTTAGCAGGGGAAATTCTTGGTTTTGGACAACAAATTAATAGATTTGAACAATACCAACAGCATCATATCTTAGATAAAAGTGCTTTAGCTGGTGCTGGCCGCACTTATGACATTACTATTTACTCAATTGTAAAATACTTTCAATTATGTATGGAAAATAATCCTAATATGATTGACTCGCTATTTACACCTGCTAATTGTGTACTACATATTACTAAGCTAGGAAATATGGTAAGAGAAAACCGAAAGATCTTCTTACATAAAGGTGCTTGGCATAAGTTTAAGGGTTATGCTTACTCTCAACTACATAAGATGACAACTAAAGATCCTATAGGTCAGCGTAAAAAAATCATTGAAAGCTATGGCTATGATGTTAAATTTGCTTATCATGTCGTTAGATTACTTAATGAAGTAGAACAGATCTTAATTGAAGGTGACATTGACCTACAACGCAACCGAGAACAACTAAAATCAATTCGGCGTGGTGAATGGAAGGAATCCGACATTAGAGACTATTTTGCTAGTAAAGAAAAAGACTTAGAAAAACTTTATTTAGAAAGCTCCCTTCCATATTCTCCTGACGAAGCAAAAATTAAAAAACTTCTGCTAGAATGTTTAGAAGAACATTATGGCAATTTATCAGACGCAATCATTACTCCTGATAAAGCAACAATAGCATTACAAGAAATCCAAAACATCTTGGATAAAGTAAAAGATTTGTTGTAAAAATAAGACATTAACCTTAGAGCGGAGAAAATTTTATGGGAATGATTGTTTGGTTAGTAGGTTTTGCCATAATTTCAATAGTTTTTTGGCTATTAGTTTACGATTACCGACAAAAAAAAGCCCGTTCAGAGAAAGAATATAGTAAAGATTTAGAAATTCAAGGTATTAGACCTAGGGTTTTTAGGCGTAGAAGAAGACTTAGGAAAAAATAATTATGGATAATATAATTTCTTGGATTATAGCTTTTGTTTTAATTTTTACTGCTTTTTGGACAATAGGTTATGAATACCAAAAAAAGCAAAATCGCACATCTGAAGAATACCAAAAAGATATTGAAAAACAAGGAATTACAGGCAATAAACTACTACAAGTCGGACTTTTAGAACTAGAAAAATTTCTTAAGCCAAATCTTTCTTCTTCTGTAGATTATTTACAAGACGAAAAACAAGGACAAACTAAAACTAAAAAACAAGGTGATGATAAAGATCAAACTACACCAGATTTAAGTTAAAAATCTAGTGATTGCTAAATGTCTTATTTTCATATCTGTTTTATTATGAATAATTAAATCTGCTAAGGCTTTACCAATACCAATAGCAAACTTAAATCCATGCCCGCTAAAACCTGCTGCTATAGCAATATTTGGGTAATTCGGCATTAAATCAACAATAAAGTCATGGTCTGGTGTTGTGGTGTAAAGACAAGTAGTTGCACCAAAAGATTCGCCAGCTAAATCAGGAATATATTTTTTTAAGTACTCTCTTAAATTGTTAATTATTTCTTGATTTGGCTTTTGTTGATATTCATCTACATTTAAGTAAATACCACTATGATGAAACCCAACTTTTATAGCTATTTCATCAAAAGAAGGTATTCCATAGACAATATCTTTTTGGTAATTTATCCAAACAGGCGATTTATCACTAGTAAATAAATTTTTATTTCTTAACGGTCGAAAATAAACTGTTTGTTCTTGAGAAACTTGTAAAGGTAAATTTAATTCAAAATATCTAAGTAATTTATTAGTCCATGCTCCACTTGTAATTATTAGCTTATCAGCAATATATTGATTTTTACTAGTAATTATTTTGACGCTATCTAAGCTTGGGATAATTTCTTGCACTATCTCATTATCTACAATAGTTGCACTAGATTTTATAGCACATTGCACCATTGATTTTATAGCTTTAGTTGGATTAATTACTCCTGTATCTGGTGAATATACAGCTTTTACAGACTCACTAAAAGAAAATTGAGGATAACGCTTTGTTAATTGATTATGGTTTAATTCTTCATAGTTACGGCCTAAGGCTTGCAAAGCATTTTTTACAGCCAAGACATTGTGATGGTCTTCATTGTCTTCAGCAAAATCAATACCCCCAAGAGTAACTAAAAGTTTTTCCTTAGCATCTTTTTCTAGTTTTAACCACATGTCTTTACATTGAAAAGCCAGTTCTGCATAAGCTAGGTTTGTATAAGCAAAACGAAAAATTCGTGACTCCCCATGTGTACTTGCTTTGCTATGAGCAATCTCAAACTGTTCAAGTAAAAGGACTTTCTTACCCATTTGGGCTAGAGTGTAAAAAGCAGCACTACCCATAGCACCAGCACCTAAAATAATAACATCAAATTTCAACATAAAACCTTATCTCCATTAAATTTCTAACAAGTAAGCTTATCAATAAATTAACAATAGTTTTTCTATTTCTTAAGCTAAAACAAAATAGTTTTTTCTGCTAGTTGGACAACCTTGTTTTTTGCTTTTTCTACTAAAGACAAACAGCAAACGAGCGTTATCAGACTAGTCAATGAGCTAGACAGTAAGAGTAAAGCTATGTTATTCTTGCCCAAGTATCTACATCAAGATGAGCCTGGGCGTAAATTATAAAAGATTTTCAAGCTTTCTATTTTAATCCCTTTTTTAAGTGCCGCCGGGAAAGCACTTCTACAAAATTGTAGGCCAACCCTACAAAAAATTATCAGCGCTCGTGCTATGGAGGAAAACACATTCTATGAAATTAAATCGAACCAAAATAATTAAAGGAGCATTGACATTAAGCTTTGCTTTTTTGTCACTCCTAATTTTCGCTTATCCTAAATTAAGTGCTGCTATTCTGGACGAATTTAAAGAATATCCAACAGGTGATAAAGCTAAAATGATTCTGGATGATCCAGAGAAAAAGCGTTCTTCGGCTGCTGGAGACAAAGGCATTACTTATTTTAACCATGAACACCACGCTTTCCCAAAACGCCATCCACAATATAAAGATTCTTGTATTGTGTGCCATCATACCAACAGCAAAAACCTCACCAAAGCAATGGAAGAAGGTGTACGTAGATGTGATGATTGCCATAAGACAGATGATTCAACTTGTGAATTTGAAGGCACAAATGATGAAAGAAAATTTAAAGGCTTAAACGCATTAAATGCTAAGGATGCCTATCATGGTACAGATAGAGACGATCCTAACTTTAAGTTAGCTGGTTGTATCAATTGCCACAAGGAAAGAGATATTTTCCCAGTTGGTTGTAATGAATGTCATAGTAGCGACAAACCTGAGCATTATGATGAGTAATTTTAATTTCTTCTGTTGATGTTCAACCCGGCCAACGAGCCGGGTTTTGTTTTTTAAGGTTATAAGTATGATACGTCAAATAATTGCATTAATTGTTGGCACTGTTTCAGGCTATTTATTAGGTTATATTTTTGGGCTTAGTAAATATCCTTTTATTTCTGTTCTAGAAAGCGAAGCTTGGTTAAGTAAAATTCTGCTTATTTCTTTACTTGCCTTTTTAGTTGGTGCTATTACTTCTTTAACATCCTGGAAACATACCCCAGGACTACCCGGCATGGCGTTTTCCCTAACATTAACTAGTCTTGGTGTATCAGCTATTTTTAGCTCAACAAAACCTTTACCAAAATCAACATTAGAAGAAGCTTGGGTGACAACGGCAATAGAATCAATGCTGATCCTGCTAGCAACTTTGTTTACTTATTCAGCAGCATGGTTGGCTGACACTCAAGTAGTTTTTCGTAAGCTAGCTATTAAGCCCGCACCAAAACAAGTTAACTCTAAACTACTTTTAACTCAACTACTTCCCTGTATAGCATTAACTATTTTGCTAGCTGCGTTGTTAAGAGCATTTTTTGCAGTTTCAATGGCTTGGAGTGGAAAAATAACTCTCTTTTGTTTTTTAGCAAGCGGTTTTCTAGCCTCTTATTTGCTTAAGTCTAAAAGCACTCTTTGGTATAGCGGTGCAGCCCCCTTTTATTTAGCCAGTTCAGCTATAGTAGTGCTATCATTTCCTGAACTAGTAAATAATTTTGCTCTATTAGCCCTACCAGCTAAATCATGGAATTATTCATTGATTATCTGTGGTTTAGGTTCAACAGGTGCAATTTTAGGTCACTGGTTAAGAACAGCCATAAAGCCAAATTAAAAATAAGTTAAATCTTATGAAAACTCCAATAATAATTTTTGATTTAATGGATACAATTGTAGTTGACCCTTTTTATACTTTATTTCCTAAGTATTTTAATATGCCATTAAAAGAACTTTATAAAATTAAAAATCCTAATATTTGGCCGTTATTTGAAATAGGAAAAGTTACTGAAGAAGAATATTTTCAACAATTCTTTTTGCCAAATTCAGGTCATCAACTAGAAGATGGAGAAACCCTAAAAGAAGCTGTTTTTGCTGCTTATAGCTATATTGATGAAATGGAACAACTTTTAGCAGAATTAAAAGACTTGAATTTTAAGCTTTGGATACATTCAAATTATTCATTTTGGTTTGAAGAAGTGCGTAAGCGTTTAAGCTTAGACCGATTTTTCCAAGGCTACTCGGTTTCCTATAAAACTGCTTTACGTAAACCTGACCCTACGGCTTATCAAGTAACTCTTTCAATGATTGGGCTTGAAGCCAAAAATTGCATTTTTATTGATGATCGAGCAGAAAATATTAGAGCAGCCAAAGCTGTTGGACTAAATGCTATTCAGTTTATAAATGCTAAAGAATTAAAGATAGAACTAAAACAATATATAAAGTAATTAATATAAATGATAAAATACTTTAATCTTAAGCTCTGAAAGGGCAATTAAATATTTGATAAGAAAGAACTTATTTATAGCTTGATAGACATAGGGTAGTCATAATAACTACCCTATAAAAAAATTTATTAAACTCCCCTAATACCCTTAAGCAGTTGTACAATCTTTCCTTCATTTCTCTTATAAAGTTGTGAAGCAACAAATCCAAACCCAAGTAGGATTTTTCCTTTTTTATTAACAAAAGCGTAACAAAGCCCTGAAACTTTTACGCCTTTAATTTTACCTTCAACATCACAAGCAAGAACTTTCAACCCATTCAAGGTATTTTCTGAGACTTCCCCTGATTGGTAATCGTCCATAATTCCTTGTAATTCACGTTCTATGTTTTCTGCTAAGTCTTCTACGTTAGTGCTATCAGTAGTAATAAAGTAGAAATGTACTTCTTCACTTGGATCAGATATTTCTAAAGATCCTTCTTCACCTTTACTAACATTCCAACCATCTGGAACTGAAATCTTAAAACCTGCTGGATGGGTGAAATCTTCTGCTAGGGCTGTATGGAAACATAACATAAATACTAACAAGCTTGTGATTATATATTTGGTAATTTTCATAATATTTCCTTTGGGGTTTAGTGTTGAAATCTAAAGGCTTAGACATAATTGTCTAATTTGTTGTGGCAGATTATAACAATACTATTATTTGTTTGTATATTACTATTTATTGTCTATGCCAAAATAAATTTTCTCTTATATAATTACTTGTATTTACTTCAGTAAAAGTATTGCCATTCCAACTACGAACCATAATAGTAACTGTGTCAGGATTAACACTAATTACATTATAAGTATTAGCCTCTCCTCGATAGCGCGTAGAAATAGCCGTGCCTGCTTGAGCAACAATAATTGATTTGTTAACCGAATGGTGAGCGCGTGCATCATCATTATAACCAATATGAAGATGTCCAGCTAAAATCAAATCTACGCCAGCAGACTCCAGGGTTTTTAATGTTTCTGGTGCGCGTCGAATAATTGGTTGAAGTTTTTTTCCTGGTGCAGGAATAAATTGATGGTGGGTGACTATCATCTTAAAAATTGTAGGTGAAAATTCTTGTAATTTTTTAGACAACTCTAAAATTTGCTTACTTGAAATTGCTCCATTTTTCCAATTTAATGAACGTGTTGAATTAACTCCTAACACAGCAATTTCATCATCTAAATAAGTAGGTGCTAAATCACTGGTAATATACTGGCAGTAACGTTCTAGTGGTTTAGTCACTCTATGTATTAGGTTATAAAGTGGTATATCGTGATTACCTGGTACAACTAAGTAATTTACTGGCAAGCGTTCAAGAAATTCTCGTGCAGCAATAAATTCTTTTATCTTTGCACGTTGTGTTAAATCTCCACTAACAACAACTAGATTTGGTGAAAAAGTAGTAAGGTCATTTAACAAAGCTTCTGCAACTTTTTTGTCTTCCCGTCCAAAATGTAAATCAGAAATATGAGCAATTACTTTCATAGCTTATTTCCTAGATTATTTGGCTTAGGAACAATCACTTTTAAGGCTTTATGAAGAACAGTGTAATGTAGTGGTGGATAAAGGCGTTGGACTTCCCCATCTAAAGCGACTCTTAAGCGTCTTTTTTTTGTTTCAATCCAAATTTCTTTTGCTCTCTCAATACGAAAATCTTTCGTTTGGTTTAATCGTCCAAGTAGTGCAAATAAAGACAATCTAACTAAACCAAAACGACCTCCACGATTAGCCATATATAAACAAATCTCGCCTTTGTCTAAGCCATCCCTAGTTCCAAGATTCAACAAATTCATTTTATACATATTGTTACCAACAAATACAAAGGGGGAATCTGATTTAATTATTCTCTCATCTACTTCTAATGAAACTTGGAGCAATGGAACACGAAAAAAAGTTGAAAATACTGCCAAAACCATTGCTGACCATTTACCTAAACCTAATTTTTGACGTTGGCTATCTCGTTTTTGTACTAACTGAGGATACAGTCCTATAGAAGAATTATTAATAAAAGTTACATTATTAACTTGTCCAATATCACAAGCAAAAATATAATTTTCGCTAATTACTTTAATTGCTGATGTTAGATCTTGAGGGATTTTTAAGTCTTTAGAAAAATGATTAAGTGTTCCTAGTGGTAGTATTCCTAGTGGAATGTTTTTATCTATAAGTGTAGAAGCAACCGTGCTAATTGTTCCATCCCCGCCACCCGCTACAATTACATCTGTTTTGGTTTCTGCTGCTTTTAGAGCGGTAGAAAGTATTTTTTTTCCTTTTACTAAATGGATTTCTGCTTCAATGTTGGCAGTCTTAAATAAATCTGTTAAATAGTTGGTTTGATTGTCATCAGGTAACTTGGCAAATGACCCTCCACCTTTATTAATAATAACTACTGCTTTCATAGGATCGGTCATTTTTCTCCAAGTTGTTTATCGTTTAACTAACCCTATCTAACTTAAGTTTGATGTTAGCAACTTCGATTTCTAAGATTTCTATGAGTTACAAAAAATAACATGGTTTTTATCACCATACATAATCTTTTGCATATTGCCGCACAGACTTATCAGCAAGAATATGAAAAGTCCGAATTTTTTGTAACATTACAGGAGATAACTGTTTTAGAGAAAGATAAATTATTCGTTTTCCATAACGACCTGCTAGAACTTGAAAAAATGGTCTTGGTGGTTTTGGGGCTGCATAAATAACAAATTTTTCTAAGCTATAATCTAGTGCCGCTAAAAGTAACTTTTCTGCATAATTAGCAGCAATCCTATAAGCAGGGTCAGAAAAAACATCATAAAGTCTACCAGGCGGCATGCTCATCATAAACCCACCATAAACAGCTTTACGAATACCCTTTGCAACTTGCCTTTCATCAGGGTTAGTTGCATAAAAAGCCATGTCGGACTCTTGATCATGTTCGCCTAACCAAGTCATTGTATAAGGATATTGCGCCCCATCTTCATCAAAAATTACTACTACTGAATCAACCGAGCCTTTTACCAGCCCTGATTCTTGAACATAAATTTTTCCTGTGTGCCAGTTACGGATAGTCTCCCTAATATCCACCCCATCTAACAAAGAAGACTCAAAAGGACGTATCCTTTTTCGTTCTTCACTAAGAATATTTTTTCCTTTGTTTCTTAAGTAATTTCCATAGCCTTCTAACACAATATCTTCTGGAGGATATGAGCAAATACTATGAGGATCAAAACGTAGGTCTTTATCTAAATCAGCGCGTTTTTGCTTATCCTTACGGTTTAGAAATCTTGGTAAAGAAGAACGTGGTTTAAGCGGTGCGTGGGGATTCATTCTAACTTTATTAATTAGTGGAAAGATATCTTCTGCTCTTAGCTCAATGATGTCTAATTCGCTATGTCCCTCTTGGCAAGGGTAATTTGTGCCAAGTTCCCACATCCTATAGCAAAAATGTGAGTTAATCGAACCCCGACCAGCAATTAATAGCTCATAAAAGTCTGGCAACAAAGAGTTTTTAACATGTGCATATTTAGGAGCAAAGGAAATTAGCAAAAACATTTGTTGTGGATTAAGTCGCTCATTGATTTCTTGTTCATAATAAGAGCGACACCACATTAAATAGCGCACTAAAATTTCATTGCGATCCCGACTAGATACGATGTTTGCAA
This sequence comes from Blastocatellia bacterium, assembly GCA_016713405.1. NCBI lineage: Bacteria > Pseudomonadati > Acidobacteriota > Blastocatellia > Blastocatellia bacterium. The sequence goes on along the minus strand of JADJPF010000004.1, from coordinate 115,492 downwards.
CGTCCAAGTGTGCGCGTTGAGCAATTTCAGGCAATTTTTCTGTTGCCTTACCTGAAACTACCTTAAATCCTTGTTTTATGCTGGTAAGATTACTAGTATTGCTTACTAGCTCCTCAAAAGTATCTTGGGCCTTTGATGTGGTTTTAATCGTCGGCTCTTCAAGATACGACTTAAGGCTATTAATAACGTTTGATAAAGAGCTAGAAGGCTTTTCATCAGCGGGTTTGGCTGTGTTGATAAAATTGCGCTGGAGTTCATAAACAGCCGTTAAAAAAGGAAATTGTCCCATTATTTCACCTAGTGAAAGCGGGCTAAGATGATAAAGTTTTGCTTTAGGACGAATTTCTTGCGGGTTTAATGGAGTAGAATTTAGCTTTTCCTTAAGTCCAGCTAAATGCCGTAGTCCGCAAAGTACCAAAATAGGATGATTGCTATTAAGTTTACCTGTCCAAGCTAGCTTATGCTCCAACTCTCTTAAGTGGAATACCATAGCTTCTTCTCGTTTATCATCTTCTGGCAAATGCTCAACTGGCTTTGACAAAAGCATTTCACAGTATTTTTTATGTCCCAAATAATTTAGCGCGTAAGTGTCTGGCATTGGGTCATAAACCTGTGGGTAATCCAGCATTGCTAAATCAATACAGCGCATTTCTATATGTTTTTCACGCGCACAACGTCCAACTTCAACAAAAGGATCGATTGGCTCAACACGAATAAAGTTTTTATTATCATTACCATAGAGCAAGACAGATACACGAGGCAGCCGATCAATAGCTTGAAAAATCAAATTCTGTAAAACAAAAGGATATTCTAGCGCGACTCCTACGGGCGAGAGCCTTTCAAATGCAGCACGAGCAGCCAAAGTAAACTCATAGGAGTGATGCACAACAGGCAATAAAACAAATTGACCACATTTTTCTAAGTATAATTCTTGGTTTTGCATCTATTTAACAACTTTTATTCTGCGTAACGTAAAGCACTTTCACCTAAAACACTTATCATTGCTTCCTGCATTAGATGGCGATAATCCGTTGGCCCATAACTTAAACGTTTAGCAACATAACGAGCCATATTTATCCCATCTCGCACCGTGTAAGGTTCGTCTGCCATATGACAACGGGCTAGAAAATTGGCTACATAGCTTAAAATTTTCTCATCCACAAAAGGAAGATTTTCTCTTAAAATAGCTAATTCTTCCTCTCGATCTGGGAAATCAAGATAAATTTGTGGTTGAAGACGTGAGTGAATATATTCTGGTATTTCAAAAGTGCTTGCATCATCATTCATTGTTGCAACAATGCGGAAATCTGGATGAGCTTTTACTTTTAGACCTGAAACAATAGATTCTACATAACGGCGAGTATCTAGAAGCGGTGCAAGAGAGGCCCAGGATTTTTCTGACATTCTGTTGCCTTCATCTAAAATAGCAATTCCACCTGTAATCATTGCTGTAACAATTGAGCTAGCAACATATTGAATTTTGCTATTTTCTGCAACTACTGGGGTAATCAACAAATCTTCTGGTCGTGTGTCCATAGTTGCTTGAAAAATATAAACGTCCTGTTCAAGCATTTTAGCCGCAGCATAGGCCAAAGTCGTCTTTCCAACGCCAGGTTTACCAATAAGTCTTGGCGAAAGCGGAACATCTCGTTCATCAATAAGCTTCCAACAAGCATGAAGTTGTAAAATCAATTCTTGTTGCCCAATCCATCTTAAAGGTAACTCATCTGGGTGGGCTAAATGGATTGAAACACCATCTATTTGGACGGTACGACGATGTTTAGCAGGCTTGTCCAAATTATCTTTCATAGTTATTTTTGTCTCCCTGTTGAAGTCTCAAAACAATAATATTTGTAAACTGCTAAAGTCGTCAATTAAAAGGGGGTCTAAATTCTAAAATCACAAATAATAGGCGCGTGATCAGAAATTTGCTCACCATTTGTTAATAAATTTGGGATTGTTGTAGGATTGATGCTAGTTACTTGTTTGCTAGTTATTTCATTTGTTTTTAAGGCTTTTATACCACGAGCAAAAATGTAATCTAATCGAAATTCTAAACGGTTTTTATAAGGAGCTAAACGTCTGTCTATTCGTCTTTGTAAAAACTTTGGCATTTCTTTAGCTTCATCTACTCCAGTAATTGAAGTTGCACAAGTTACTAAATCATCATTATAAGACTCATACTCAAATTCATGTTTTTTAGCATAATCAAAAAGTAGCTCATATTTTTTTCTGGATGCCTTAGCTCATAGGCTAGTTTTTCTGGATTGTTAAAAGCCAGACGTAAAAAGCCTAAAAATGAATAATAAAAATTACCCCTCTTAAAAGTACCTACATTTAAGTCACCCGCAATAATTGTAGGTTTAGGAGGGAGTTTTTCCAAAGCTTGTAAAATGCTTTGAAATTGTTTTGCACGACATTTTGGAGTATTACGGACTTCTAAATGAGTGTTGACTAAGTAAATTATTTGTTTATTTACTTCTATTTCAACAATTAGCGCGACTCTTTCACCAAAACGTTTTTCACTAAATTGATAAGTATCAAAACAACTAGGTAGTCTTACAGAATGAATAGCTAAAATAGGATAGCGCGAAAGCACAGCATTTCCATGCAAAGCTTCTTTATTTTCGCCTGCTAAAGTTAATTCCTCGCCTATGCCTTTAGTTAATTCTAGGTATTCTGGAATATAAACCGCGTGCATTCCTAAGCGTTGCCCTAGCTCAAAAGCAATGTTGTGGTTTTGTGTCCGGTTCATGCCTAAATCAACTTCATTAAGTGAAATAACGTCAGCAAATTGTAAGATCGGATCAGTATTAAAAAGCTTAATTATTGCTTCTAAATGTTTTCCTCGCTCAATATTCCAATGAACTAGTCGTAAAAAATCTTTTAAGCGTGGTTTAGTGCTTGTACAAGGTTGCTCCCAGATATGATTAAGAATTTTATCTAATATATTGCTATTTTGTTGATAAAACGAGGATTGATAAAGCTCTGATTTGGTATTAAATAAGCGTAAGTTATTTAGCAAATCTTGGTAATTATCAGGAATTATATTTTTAGAAATAGTTTCTTGTTCGTGAAAAGTGGTGGTCATTTACTATTTTGCTAAATCCTTAGCTAAACTTAAAAATTAAAGTTTATTATTTTCCCTTCTTACTAAGTTCTTTATCCATTTCCAAATTGATTTCATTATCAGATTCAATATCAATATTAGTTATTTTATTTAGTTCTTCTTTCATAGCAGTAAAAGCAGGGCTAGTGTAGCTAGAGTTTTTTGGAGGAAGTTTAATAAAACCTGCTTCCCAATCTAGGGCAAAAGAGCGATAAGAAGTTAAAGGATGTGTCCCTAGAACAAAGTTTTTTAGTTTTTCCACTGTAGTAGCAAATTTACTTTTCTCATAAGCAACAAGTAATTTGTCTATAGCTTCTTCTACTTCTTCCTTACTATTTACCTTACGCACTTTTGCCAGCCAAAAAAGTTGTCTAGTCATAGTTCTTTGAACATGTGCATAAGTATCATGTGCAATTTCATGAGCTAGAACTCCGGCTAGTTCGTCTTCTGTTTCAACTATTTGCAGCAACCCTTGGGAAATAATAATTGTTCCACCACCAATAGAAGTAGCATTAGGGGCTTCTGATTTAGTGATAATAAACTTTAGATTTTTATTTGGGACAATTGAATAAGAACCTACAAAAGTACCTAATTGATTAACATAATTTTGAATTAGAGGATTTTTAAGCTTAAAGTTTTCCTCTATTTGCATATTTTCAATGATTTCTGCAAGCCATTGACCTGCTTCGCCTTTGAAAATATTAATTCCCTCCCAGGGTATTGGCCCAAAAGGGCCTTTATTTTTTGCTCTTGGTTCTGGTGGTTGCCAAGATATTTTGGTAATGGAACTAGCTTTTTCCGCTTCGCTAATTTCATTAGCTGGAGTTTCTAAAGCAATCTTAAATTCCTGTTTTATTTGAGGAATTGCATTTGTTTCATTTGTGGGTTCTTGCTCTTTGCTACTTTCCAGTTTTTGTTCTTGAGTAGGTTTTGGTTGTTGAATAGGTTCTTGAGAAAGAGCTAAACTATTGAATAGAAATATAATTAGAAAAACATAAGTCAACTTAGTATATTTCATAAAACCCCTAAAATTTTCTGAAAATTTCTATCGTTTTTCGGCTTGAAACTCAGCTTTAGTAAAAATTTGTCCTATTCTATATTTTTGCCAATTATTAGTTTCTGTAGTAGGAATTGTTTTATCAACAACTTCTATAATAGCTGAACTAATCCAAATTTTCCCCATTCCATCTAGGAAAATACCATAAGAAATTGTTTGGCTATCTTCCCCTACATCTAAAACAATTTCTTGTTTTGTCCATTCCGCTGTACCTGTTGTAAGAAGGTTCTCCATAAGAGTATCCTTAGGTTTATCCTTAAGGCAAGAAGTTAAAGGTTTACCAGCTTTATCATCAATTCGCATCCACATTGCTCCCCAAACAGCAACATTTTCTGTTCTTACATAAGAGCTTAAGCGAATCCGTTTATTATGGTAAGGTTTTGCATCTATAGTTGCTGATAAAACTCCCAAACCACTGGAGATATCTTTTTTATTTTCAAGGGAAAAACTAGGTCTTTTTTTGTAAAGTATCTTTTTATCATAGTTATAAATATAAGGAGGGTTACTTTTAGCAAGAGCATATTCATTACTATCATAAGCTTTTTTGTAACGAAGGATTATGTCCTGTTTTTCTTTTACTTTTAATTGAATGCGTCTTTGACCACCTGTTTCAAGAGGATTTGAAGGATAATAACCAACTGTATAAACATGGCGAAGTTCAGCAGCTATTTTTTGTAGTGATGGGCTTAAATCAGCTATTTTGGTAGTGTCATAGCGAAAACCTGCGGTGGCTTCCACTAATTCATTTATAAAATCCAGTTTCTGACTTTCAGGATTACCAGAAGGATAGCGCACAACATAAACTAAAGCTCCAGATTCAACCATTTCTTTTATAGCTTTTTCAGCAGAAAAACGACTTCTGTTATCAAAACCATCTGTAAGTAAAATAACAGCTTTTCTTCCTGTAATTTTTTTTAGTACATCATGGGCAGCAGTATAAACAGCATCATAAAGAGCAGTTTCACTTAAGCCTTCTAAACGACTTAGCTTAATAGATAAGTCATTTTTATTTCTAGTAAATCCATCTGTAAGTGGGAAAATATAACTTGAAAAGCCTATTGCAGCTACTTCATCTTCATCTCTTAAATTATCAACAAATTCTAGGGCGGCACTTTTAATTTTACCTATACTGTTAACTACACTATAACTTGTATCTATTAATAACATCACACGAAAAGGGGCTGCCTCAACAGAAAAAAATTCTATTTTTTGTTCAACCCCATCCTCATAAATTGAAAAATCTTCAACCTCTAACCCTGTGATATATCTTCCAACAGGATCACTAACTATTACAGGAACAGTAACTAATTGAGCATCAATTTTAATGCTTTCTTCTTCAAAAGTTTCAACTGTTTCTGTTTTTTGTGGATTTTGTGCTAAAGATTGGGTAAGTAGAGCAAAAAAACAAATTATTACTAATAATATTTTATAGCACATAATTTTATTCCCTCATTTTAACCAAATACTACTACTTGTATTTTCTTAACCAATTTATTTTAATTATTCTTTCTAGCTATGTTTAACTATTCAGTTGATCCGCTAAGTATCTCTATATCATCAAGATACCAACCATCAGCAACAGTTCCAACATCAGTTACAAGACGAAAACGAACAGCTAATTTTTGACCATCAAATTGACTTAAATCAATTGTGGTTTTTTGAAAATCAAGTTGTTCACCTGTAAAAGCAGCAACAGTTTGCCAAGGCTGTTTTCCTGGCTTTACTTCTACAAAGCCAAAGTCAAAACCTCGTTCCATTTGGTAGCGTTGCCAAAAAACTAGCCTTGCCCCTAAAAGACCTATTAGGTTAACTTTTTTAACTTTAAGAATTGAATTAGCTCGGTCTTTGTAATTTCCCTTTGGGCTATCTGTCCAAGAACGCATTGGACTATGGGAAAAGGTAGTTGTTAATTTCCATTTATCATCAGGAACAAAATTGCTAGTTCCGTTTTCTAATGAGTCTGAAAGCAAAGTTTTTAGCTTAACTGTTTTAGTTATAGCAATAGCTTGTGTAGATTGACCTTGTTGGTTGCTTGCGTCTTGATAAATCACTTGTATTGTATCACCTACGCTTGATTGTAAAATGCCATCATTAGCAATATTACTGGCAGCAAAAGAGACTTTAATTGAGCCTAAAAATTGGCCTGCAATAGAGTCATCTTTTGTTAAAGTAATTTGTTCTTGATCGCCAGTTTTTTGACTATTGATCACTACATTAACTTGGTTTTGTTCTATTAAGTCGCGGTCTCCAAGGCGAATTTGTATTTCTTCATTATCAAGGTAAGTTGGGCGATCTAAGCTAATTACTCCTGTTTTTTCACAATAAGGAGGGATATCAAAAGATTGTTTTACTTGGCTAGTTCCACCTAATGAACTTGAACTAAAGCCAATTCCACGAGCAGCAAAACCTTGCCAAATTAAGCATTGATTAGCACCATCATTATTTATCTGATCAGCCAATAAAATAGCATCTCGTCCATCAATCATTGATGGGTTTATAGGCGTTAGTTTTAGCGCGTCTGTGACTAATTGCTCTATCATATTCTTACCTACTTCAAACCCATAAGTATCAATAAAGTTCGCTCTAACTTCCCAAAGAGCTTGGCACCAAACTTCACCTACGCTATGAACGGCTGTTACATTAGTATTAAATTGGCTTTGTGTAGGGTCAATATCAGCATAAGTAATAGGATTAATATTTTTATCTGTGCTATAAGGTAAGCGGCGAATTCCTTGAGTAAATTTCTGTACTACATAACTAGCAAAAGGATAGCTAGCCCTAGGATTATCTATAGGTTTACTTAAAATTGACATTGCATACCAATCTGACCAACCTTCTCCCATTCCTGCCCCTTGTGTACCAAATAAAGAAACAACATTTTGAGGCCCACCAACTAAACGAGTAGTTAAACCATGTACATATTCATGGATAATTACTTCAGCATCATAAGCAGCATCAAGCTTTGGTGTAGTAGTTTTCCATAAAAAAATCTGCATCCGCCCTGAAAAACCATCTTCAGATGTTCCAAAAGTAGCATTATTAAAACCACTTCCATCTTGAGCCTCAGCAATTATCCGATCGCCTCCCATACCTCCACGACCAAAATTATCTAGCTGAAAATTTCCTGAAGCTTCATCAAACCCTAATTTATAAAGATAGTCATGAGTAAAGTTAACCCAATAAAATAAATTAGTTACAGAGGCAGAAGAAAATAGTTCTGGTTCTTGACCTACAGTATTTAACATTAAAGGAAAATCAAATATTAAGTTTTCTGCTCTAGGTCGAAAACCATTTCCGCTATCAGTCCCTTGTGGATCGGTTTGAGCATCAACATTATTTCCACGAGTAGTAAAACTACCATCAAGCCAGCCCATTGGTGAGGCTACCTTATCGCCATTAGTTGTAATAAGTTGACGATCAACAAAAGATGGATTGGTGGACACAAAAGGTAAGTTAGGCTGAGGTGTATTGCTGGTAAATACTCTATAACTTGGCACCTGCTCATCAAGATTCCAAGTTAAATTAGCTCTAAGTAAAACTGCTGCTTTACGAGCATCAACTAAAATTAAATAGCTATTTCCTGTTTCTCTATCAGTTAGACGAACTTGCCAGGCTGGTCGTAATTCTTGGTCATATTTGCTTTTTTGTTTTGTTATTGCCATAGGAAATAACACTAGTTCAGGTTCTGAATTGTCACCAAACATTAAACTAATATTTGTTCCTATGCTTTCAGCGGCAAAGTTTATAGCTTCTTGAGCAGAGATCTTTAAGCTCAAGTTAGTTTGCTTATCAATATTTGGGACAAGTTCACTATTAAGCCAAACAATTTGTTTATTTTTATTTAGTACTGTTTGTAGATATGCACCAAAAATTGGTAGATCTTGATAATATTGCTGAAAGACAAAATTAGAAGTGTTGTTATGTTTGGTTTGATAGCTATTTAGTGGTTTTAACTCATTTTGGTCTAATTTATCTAAAGTTAGCTGATAAAGATCTTGATTTTCCCTTAAAAATTTATTGATGATCTTTTCTGCTTTGTCTTGACTAGGAAAAGTTAAGGCTTGGGAATAGCTAAATAAAGTCTTGGGGGTTTGCTTAAACTTGGGCCAATTTAGCTGTAAATTTGCATACTTTCTCTTAAGTGCTGCTACTTTCTTTAGCCGTTGGTCAGAAAGCTGATTAAATTCACTTTCAAAAACTCCTTTTGATAAATAAGTATTTTCTCTAATGTCAAAATTAGGAATTATTTGAGAAGTTTTTAAGTTTGGTAACTCATTGATTTGATTAATCTTAGCTTGTAAAGAATTATTTGGAAGTAGTAAAGGTAAGACAATCATTAATAAAAATAGCAATAGCATTAATTGGCGTTTGTGCATAAAGACTAACAAACCTCCTAGATTTTCGCCAGATTTAGTTATTCTAACTGAAGCAGCCAACTTGGGCAAAAATTATAAGTTGTTTTTGGGGTGACAAAAGATGGCTCTATGAGTTGTTTAATTGATTATGTTTTTAATAGCTAAGGATAACTATCTATAAACCCTATGGATTAGTTGTTAATCAGGAATAACTGTAGTAAACTAGCAAAACGTTTAAGAAAAAAATTTCGGAGGTATGTGTGAATCCGGATCTAGAAAGGCTAATTGCGTTACAGAATCTTGATTCCAAAATCAATCAATCCAAAACCAAACTTACTGTAATTCCCGCCGAACGTAAGCAAATAGAAACAAGATTTGATGAATTTTCTGCTACTTATAATAAAGCTCGTACTAGCTTAGAACAAGCTCAAGCTCAACATCGACAACTCAGCCGCGAATTAGAAGAAGTACAAGCTCACCATGAAAAGTATAAGAAAGATCTAATGAAAGTACGTAATGACAAAGAGTATACTGTTTGTCTAAGAGAAATTGATAGTACTAAAAAGGCTGCTTCCCTATTAGAAACTCAAATATTGCAATTGATGGAAGAAATAGAAAAACTAGATAAAGAAGTAGCTCAGTATAGTCCAGAAGTAGAAAATCGGCGGCGTATTGCAGATAAAGAACTAGCTGAATGTGATGAGGAAATGGGAATCTTACAAAAAGAAATTGACGAACATATTGCTGAACGTCAAAAAATACTAGTAAGTGTTCCTAGACCCCTATTAAGTCGTTATGAACGCATAATGCAACGTAGCGGCTCAGGACTAGCAGAGGCAAAAGCTAATACTTGCACTGCTTGTCGGATGAAAATTCGTCCACAAATAATGTCAGACATTCGTCTAGGTGAAGCAATTATTGAGTGTGAAAGTTGTAGCAGAATACTCTACTACATAGCACCTACGGAATCTAGTGCTGCATCTGCTGAATAGTTATTAATATTACTCCATAAATCACCTAGTTATAGGTGATTTATGGAAAATAATTTTTTAATAACCCTTTTATTACTAGTAAGTATGCCTAATCGATAATCTTATTAGTACTCTTTTTTGTGAAATAATTTCTTTTTACCTTCCCCTAAATTTTTCTATCTCTACTTAAAAACTTAACCTCTGGCATATTAATTGCAGTTACTTAAAATAATTGGCTAGGAAAAGTGTTTTTTCCCTAACATATTATTAAAGGAAAGAGGGAAATAAAGTCATGAAAACCCCAACTAGCAGAAAAAAGTTAATTATCCTTGTGTTTCTATTAATTATTTCTACTGTAATTGCCACTTATTTTTGGGATGAAAAATCTTCAGCAGATGAATTTATTACTGCAACTGTTGTAGAAGGTGATATTAGCAACAATGTAATGGCAACAGGTGTTATACAGGCTATTACTACTGTACAAGTTGGTAGTCAACAATCAGGGACAATTTCTTGGTTAGGTGCTGATTTTAATTCTCAAGTAAAAAAAGGACAAATCATTGCGCGTCTTGACCCTTCAACCCTACAAGCTCAATTAGATAATGTTTTAGCATCACTACAAAATGCTATTACTGCTGAAGAAATGGCACGTAAAGCTTACAATCAAGAGCTAGCAGCTATTGAAAGTTCAAAAGCAAACTTATCTATGTTGGCTATTCAAAGTAAAGACTCTAATAGATTAGCTACACGTAATAAAGAACTCGCTAATGTAATTTCTGCTCGTGAGCTTGAATTATCTATAGCTAATGCACAAATGGCAGATGCTCGTTATCAGCAAGCTTTAGCACAAGTTAAACAAGCTGAAGCATCTGCTAGTTCAGCAAAAGTAAAAATTGATCAAACAATTGCTCAAGTAAACCAAATTAAAGCTAATCTTCAACAAGCTAAAATAAACCTAGAACGAACAATTATTAATTCTCCAATTGATGGTATAGTAATATCTCGTAATGTTGATGTAGGGCAAACCGTAGCAGCTAGTCTACAAGCTCCAACTCTATTTACCATAGCTAATGACCTTTCTAAGATGCAAGTTCTTGTTAACATAGATGAAGCCGATGTTGGCAGTATTAAAGAAGGCCAAATAGTTAATTTTACTGTAGATGCCTTTCCTAAAGATATTTTTCGGGGAGCTATTTTACAAGTTCGTTTTAACCCTATAACCACGCAAAATGTCGTTATTTATAATGCTGTAGTTAACTTTGATAACCCTCAAGGAAAACTTCGTCCCGGAATGACAGCTAATGTAACTATACCTATTGAACACCGAGAAAACGTATTGCTTATACCAAATGCAGCACTGCGCTTTAAGCCTTCATCTGAAGAGTTAGAAAAACTTAGCGAAACTAGCAAAACCGTCCAAGATAAACCTAATCAATCTACTAGGAGACAAAATAGAGATAAAACAGATGCTAGAACATCGCCTAATGATAGTGATTTAGCAGAAATCCATAAGGTCACTATTTGGACACTTAATAGTGAAAACAAATATGAATCCCGCAGACTTAAGATAGGTATTACAGATGGAAAAGTAACAGAAGTAATAAGTGGAAATATAAAAAAAGGTGACAAAATTGTTGTTAGCAAAGTTGGTACTAATAAATCAACACAAACTCAATCTTCATCACCTTTTGATAACAGACCTAGAATGTCAACAGGCCGTAGAGGAGTTTAAGTTATGTCACTTATTTATTTAGAAAATATCAAAAAAATCTATCGTACTGGTGATATTGAACTTATAGCTCTTAAGGGAATTTCTTTAAACATTGAACAAGGTGAATTTGTTGCTATTATGGGTGCTTCTGGGTCAGGTAAATCAACGGCTATGAATATTTTAGGATGTCTTGATCCTGCTACAGAAGGAACTTATCTTTTAGATGGGCAAAATGTTTCAAATTTAAGTAAAAATCAACTCGCAGACATCCGTAATCGTAAAATAGGCTTTGTTTTCCAAGGTTTTAATTTACTATCCCGCACTAGTGCTTTAGAGAATGTAGAACTACCAATGCTTTATTTAGGAGTTAAACAATCAGAAAGGCTAAAACGCGCTCAAAAAGCATTATCAATGGTTGGTCTAGCTGGTAAAGAGCAAAATCATCCTAATCAACTTTCTGGAGGACAACAACAACGTGTCGCTATTGCTCGTTCACTAGTTAATGACCCTGCTTTAATTCTTGCTGATGAGCCTACAGGCAATTTAGATAGTAAAACTTCTGTAGAAATTATGGAAATCTTTCAATTCCTTAATAAAACAAAAGGAATTACCATTATTTTGGTGACACATGAAGAAGATATAGCTAATTTTGCTAAAAGAATAATAGTTTTTAAGGATGGTCGGATTAAGGAAGATAGACTAGTTGCTCAACCTCTTGATGCACACCTAGTGCATATGCAACAAGAATCTATAGCACATCAGGAGGAATTTTTATGAATTTCTTTATGACTCTAAAAATTGCTATAAGAGCATTGCTACGTAATAAAATGAGAACAGCCTTGACTATGCTAGGTATTATTATTGGCATTGGCTCTGTTATTGGTATGGTATCGCTTGGTCAAGGGGCGCAAGCTTCGGCACAAGCACAAATAAATAGCATGGGAGCAAATTTACTTTATATAACTCCTGGTACTATTACTTCTTCAGGAACAAGAATTGGTTCTGGTTCTGCCTCAACATTAAATGCTGAGGATGTGGAAGCAATAAAACTTGAGCTTGCTAGCATAAAAGCTGCAAGTCCCGGTGTACGTGCTAATGCTTCAGTTGTGTTTGGAAATCAAAACTGGACTACAAGTGTCCAAGGAGTCAATGAAGAGTTTCCTCAAATTCGTATTTGGAATGTAAGTAGCGGAGAATTTTTCACTCAAGCTGATGTTCGCAGTGCATCAAGAGTTTGTGTCCTTGGTCAAAGCGTAGTCAACAATCTATTTACTGGTATTGATCCAATAGGCCAAACTATTAGATTACGTAACCTAGCTTTTAGAGTTGTTGGAGTGATGGCAGTTAAGGGTCAAAGCTCTTTTGGCCCGGATCAAGATGATGTGATATTTATTCCTTACACAGCAGCACAGAAAAAACTTCTTTCCATTAGTCATATACATTTTGCTATGGTTTCTGCAATTTCTGAGCAAACAACTTACACTGCACAAAATGAAATTACTGCTTTGCTAAGAGAACGCCATAAACTTACTGCTAGCGAAGCTGACGATTTTACTGTACGTAATATGACAGATGTTTCTGAGGCAGCAGATGAATCTAACCGAATACTTACTATTTTATTAGGTAGTATCGCGTCTGTTTCCTTACTTGTTGGTGGAATTGGAATTATGAATATAATGCTTGTTTCTATAACAGAGCGAACCCGCGAAATAGGCATAAGAATGGCAATAGGAGCGCGTAGTAACCAAATAAGGCTTCAATTTCTTATCGAAGCAATTGTACTTAGTAGTATTGGAGGGTTAATTGGGATAGCTTTTGGGATTGGCATTGCTTATGCAATCTCAGCCGGATTTGGCTGGCCTACATTAATTTCTAAAACAGCAATTATAGTTTCTGTTATTTTTTCTATTGCTGTTGGGGTATTTTTTGGATTCTATCCAGCACATAAAGCCGCTTCTCTTGAGCCAATAGAAGCATTACGTTATGAGTAATATTAGTTAATTTTTCTCTGGTAATTGTTTAATTAGTTCTGGAAATTCTTCCTCACACCAAAGAGCGTGATGACCTACAGCATATTCTACCGGTACAGTACCATCAATAATTGCACGAAAAGAAGGCCGTGTATCAGGATGTAGAAGTGCTAAATAAGCATGAGCCATAAAACCACAAATACCAATAACAGCTTGTATATCATGGGCAATTATTAAATAAGGAAAAGCTTTTTCTGGTAAATGTCGGCGCATCATTAATAACCCACCCGTCACCATAAACCCAGCAGAATTAAATGTCACCATTAGAAAGTTTAATTTCTGACCTGCATTAAATTTTCCTTGTGCTGGCATTTTTACTTGAAAACCTAACATATACAAAGGCGCACGTTTTAGAAATTCCATGTCTTCTTTGGAAAAGCGAACTATCTCCCGCCAAGTTTGTTTCCAACCTTTCCAATCCTTAAACCAAACAAAAAACGGTGCTGCAAACATTAAAGCTGCTCCAACACGGTGAATTTGTCTGGAACGTGTACCACCACTAAGCTTTTTTAACCCTTTGTAAAATAATACTAGTCCTGTTCCAGCAGCTAGCAAAAACCCTATAGCATTAATAGCATGAGAAAGTCTTTCATGAGGTTTAATTCTTTCTACACGATTTTGATCTACTTTAGCTAAACTAGTGCTATTACTCATGACTGTTTTTTCCTTTTTTAGCATTTAGCATACTATTGACAAAACTAAACCCTAGCATTAAGGCTGTACCAGCAATTGCTAGCATTCCTAGTGGTTGAACTACTTTTTTCCAAGTGTTTAGATATTCTGGGACTTTTGGATCCGTAGGCAAATCAAAATCTTTTGGGTTACTTGGCAATACAGTTAAAACATTTAGTCCGTCTAGCTCTTTTTCACCATAAAGATAAGCTTCACTGTAACCACGAGTTTTAAGGTCTTTAATTCGGCTTTGTCCAAGTTTGAGCATATCCTCACGTCGGCCAAATTCTAAAGCATTTGGTGGACAAGATTGCACACAAGCAGGTTGTTTATTGTGCTGAATACGGTCTGAACACAAGCGACATTTACTTACTTTACCAAAACCAAAAACTGCTCCAGCATCCAATTTAGGCACATCAAAAGGACAAGCATCTACACAATAACCACAGCTTGGACAAGTCTTAACATCAAGTCGGACATATGCTAGTAGGTCATTTCTAGTTAGTGCATCAACTGGGCAAGCTTTAACACAAGCAGCATCCCGACAGTGCATACAACCATGTTTACGAAACATCCAACGTGGTAATTCTGCTTCAGATTTAATGCTATCTTGCTCAAAAAACTTTGTTACTTGCCAAACGCTATAATTTATTGCTTCGTCTTCATCTATTTTAGTTTGCAGATCAACAGCTATTAAATTACCTGGTTCTGGGCCCAGTAAAGCTTCGTACTGTTCAATAATTTTATCTGTCTCTTCGTCATGAATATCTATAGTAGAATCATTTAATGTATTTGATGGTTTCTCATGATGTAGCTCATAAAATTTAACAACATTCCAAGTGCGATAAGTTAAGTCAGTATGGCTTTGATAGCCAAATGGATGCTCACTTAGATCATCTACTCCAGTTTCATTCCATTCCTTACAAGCTACTTCACAAGCACGACAACCAACACATTTTGAGACATCAATTAATTTTGCATATTCCATAGTAACCAAAGTATAAAAGACATTTTTGCTAACAGCTAGGAAAGAAATCTTACCCTGATTAGATTCTAGTTACTATTATTTCTTGACTAATGTTAGAATCCTTTACAAACAAATCTTCTACTAAAATATCTTGTACCAACAAGTTAACTACTTTTTACCGTTAGGGGAAAAACTATGGTTGATTTTTCCAATAAATACTTAACCACAATTGAAGACTTTTTAACAGAATCCATAAAACACAGTTCTGTGATCTCTTTTGATGACTTGGATGTAAAAGAAATAGTCTTCCAAATTAGTGAAGAAGTTCGTCTTAAGCAATTTCGTTGGGCTGACAATACGGTTTGTGTGCCTAATGTTGTTAGAATCCTCTTACTAGAAAGCAAGGCTGACAAAGTAGAAGAACTAGAAATGCTTTTTAATGCCCCTGCTTTTACTAAAACACTTACAGATTATCTACAAAGCAATAATTTTCATTTAATTCTACCTATTCGTACCGAAGTAGAACTTGTTAGCAAAGGTAGTAGCCGCTTAATGTATAGTGCTGGTCGTTGTTTGTTAACGCTGGATTGGCCCTTGCCAGAAGAAGCAGAAAATGTTGATGTTGTAATTGATGATGTTAAAAAGAAAGTTCTACAAGTTCAGGAACGTAAACCCCAAATATCATTAATTGGCCGTTTAACAGCACTTAATGCTGATGTTTATCAAAATAATTATTTTATCACTAAAGAAATTACCTATATTGGCCGCCTTCGCATAGTTCGAGATAGTGAAACAGGAAAATTCCTGCGTCGTAATGACTTTGTTTTCGCTCAATTAGAAGATCCTGAAGCAACAGGAAATAGCGTTTCCCGCCAACATGCAAAAATAGAATTTTGTGATAATGCCTTTGTTTTGATTGATCAAGGTGGGGCTAACCCAACTATTATAGAAAGAAAAATACTAGGCGCACCTAATGTAATAACAGTTACTGGCACCAAAGGAATTAATTTAGCTGATGGTGATACAATTATTTTAGGATCTGCAAAAGTTAGATTTAATTTTGTAGAAAGTATTGATAAAAATACATTTGTTTTACAACAAAACCAAGACTTGCTAGCCAAAAAGCTAGAACGTGGCTTGCCAAAACAAACATTTAAGATTTCAGCACTTTATTTACCAGAAGAGATCAAACAGTTAAATGAAGAGTAGCCCCCATAAACTTAAACCTAATAACTATTATTAGTAGGTTTTTATAGTTTTATAATTAGTAAAATAAATATTTTCGCCAACTTTCGTCTGTACGCCCTATATAACGCATAATTTGACGACTTACACTAAGGCTAAAGGGTTGAGGACGTTTTAAGAGTCGCATTCCTGCTTCTTCTGGTGTATGGCTACCTTTACGATTATTGCAACGACGACAGCATGCAACTAAATTATCCCAGCTAGAATCCCCTCCTCGTGCCTTTGGTATCACATGATCTAAGGTTAACTCTTGCGGTGGATAGCTTACATTACAATACTGACACACATTATGATCTCTTAAAAGAATATTTTTACGAGATAAACTTTTAGTTTCAAAAGGAATATGAATATATTCAATTAATCGAATCACAGAAGGAACAGGAAACCGTTGACTACTAGAATGAAAAAACTTTGGGCTATATTCTTCTGCCCTAGCTACTCCTTTTAGTACCAACACTATAGCACGTCTTACATTACAAACATTAATTGGTTCAAATGAAGCATTTAGAACTAGTACTCTAATATTCGCCATAAGCTACTATTTAATTATCCGGTAGCATAATAACCACTATTAGACAATAAGAAAGCTATTTTTCTACCGGTGCGAGAAATTGCTTTTGTCAAATGGTAAAGGTAAAAGCTCTTTTACCCGTTTTAAGACCGTCCCACCCTGTAGATTAATTATTTCTACTTCAATATCTCCACAAAATTCCCACAATAGCTGTCTGCAAGCTCCACAAGGCAAGGAAAGTTTACTAGCCTCTGTTACAATGGTAATTTTGCTAAACTCGCGTTTGCCTTCAGAAAGTGCCTTAAAAAGAGCAACTCTTTCAGCACAAACGGTTAAGCCAAATGTTGCGTTTTCGATATTACAACCAGTAAATACGCTGCCATCTGTAGTTAGTAGTGCTGCACCCACTTGGAAGTTAGAAAAAGGAGCAATTGCAAAATTGCGTGCTTCACCTGCTATTTTCGCTAAATCTATTAATAGTGCTTTTTCCATCACAATAAAATTTATCTTTCTTGGTTGTGTTTTTGCCAGTAAAATTATTGTAACTTACTCGTAGAAAAGAGCCAAACACTACTTTCTACTTATAGCAAACATTCTACCTATAATTAAATTTAGCTATGTGCTAATAATTCAGTATCTTAAACAATAGTAACTTATCTGTTATTTTTATGACACTCGTTGCATAACTACAATATATTCCTTAGTCATTGTGCTATCAGAAACTCCTGTTTCATTGGTAGGACTATTTTTTGAAGGCATACGTTTATTAGGAATAGTACGAATAAATGTATTAATATAAGAAAATCCCCAGTTTTCAAAAAAATCCTTTATAGCAATATCTGTAGGCAAAACAACACCCTTTACTTTTCTATTTCCAACAACATAGCAAGCGTAGCCTTTGGGTTTTATTATTGTTGCAATGTTAGATATGGAAGCTTGCAAGTCTAAGTAAAATGCTAAAACCTCTAAAGCCCGTTTGCTATCTTTTTTGCTGATTTGTTCAATAGCAAAATTTAATGCCTCACTAGTCAACTTAGAAAAATTTTTACTACTAAATCCCCCCATTAGCTTCTTATCTACTTTTTCAGGATCCTCTAAACCTAGCCAAGCAGCCGAAAGCCGCGAATATTGCCCATAAGCTACTGTAGTGTGAGAATCTCCATAAGGCGGCGAAGTAATAACTATATCTACCTCATTTGGACTAATATAATCTTTAGGAATATTTCCAACTGTATTAAAACTATAAATTGATGCTGTTGGACGATTTTCTAGTTTATAAATAATTTCTAGGTATTTTTCTAGCCCTGATCTATTACGCTTAAGCTTTTGCATCATAATTACAAAGACTTGCGGGTCAAACTTATCTAGTTTTTCTTTGCTGTAACGATAAAGCTTAAATTCTTCATTTCTAGTGTTAGAGCTTTCTCTAACTGTTTCACTAAATGCAACTTGGAAAAATAGTTGAACATATTCATCTTCAATACAATCAATAAATTCTCTTAAAAAGAAAAGTTTTTCTATAACACTTTCCTTAAACCAAAAATCTAAACGACTTATTCCATCAATAACTAATTGTGTGGCTATTGATTTATCTTTATAACTAGCAACCTGTTTACTAAGTTTTGCAATTTCCCTATCAATTAACTCTAAATCTGGCAAAGAAACTTTTGCTTTAGCAATAAGTCTAGCTAGTGGGTTAAGATCTGTCCCTACAACATTTATCCCTCTAAGCGTTCCTTCTACAAGAGAAGTTCCTGTTCCTGAATATGGGTCAAAAAGTAGCTTTGCGTCTTGTCCAAATAAATCAAGTATTTTTGCTGCTATTTGAGGAATCATCCTAGCAGGATAATCATGATAACAATGCGTAAGCTCACGAGTTAAGGCATTCTTAAAAGTCCACTCGTCTATGATTTTGTTATCCTCAATCTCTACAGAAACTAGCTGTTTAACTTCCAACATTTTATAAACCTTCTAAATAATATAAGTAAATATACACAAAAAATTAGTTTTATAGTAAAAATTATTATTAGATAAACAAGAATAAATCATGTTTTGGAAAAATAGTTAAAAAATTTGGCAAAAATAAGCGAAAAAGTTACAAAAAATCCATCTATGCTAAAAAATAAAAGCAAGGTGTGAAAAATGAAATATGACACAGTATTAAAAGAGTTATTTCAAGCAACATCAAGTAGATTAGTACAATTATTAGTAGGAGAAAATTTACAAGTAGTGGAACAATTAAACATAGAGTTTGCAGAAGTAGCAACACGTAAAAAATATTTAATGAGATTAAGTAATGGAAGAATTTATCATTTGGAACTTCAAAGTATAGATGATGAAGAAATGGTCTTAAGAATGCTAGAGTATTACTGGCTAATCTTTAAGCAATATGGACAAATCCCTTTGCAACAAGTTATCTATGTTGGAAATAAAGTATTTAATGGTACTACCAGTATTTCTCATCCTAATTTACAATTTAGTTATCAGCTTATTGATATTCGTTCTTTTCCTGCTGATTTTTTACTAGCCAGTGATTCTTTGGCTGATAATCTACTTGCTATTCTTTGTTATTCAAATAACACTCGTTCTACTATTGTTCAAGTTCTTGAAAAAATCTCTCTTCTTCCTCGTCATGATAGAGAAGATGCTTTAACTAAACTTTTTATTTTGGCTGGTCTTAGAAACTTTGAAACCCTTATTTTACAGGAGCTTAACTCTATGTCTACTTCTTTTGATATCCGTGATAATTCTTTTCTTTCTGGTATTTTTGAGCAAGGCCATCAAGAAGGCATCAATACTGGCCTTCAACAAGGAGAAGCAACAATTTTACAAAAATTGCTAGAACGCAAATTTGGAACACTTCCGCAATCAGTTGTTGATAAGATCAAGTCGGCTGATGCTTCGACTTTAGAAACTTGGGCTATTAATATTTTTGATATTAATTCTCTAGATGAGTTTTTAGCTTTGTAAATGTAATCCTACTTTTACATCAGAAATTTTGAAAAGCAAAAATTATTGCTAAATTGGCCTAGTACATTTTTTTCCGAATTGGCTGTTGTTAAAAAATTTATGGTCTTTTAATGTCTACAAAATAAAGATAAATAGCAAAACTATACTAGCAAAATTAATAGACCAACTAATTTGGCTAATTTTAATAATTTATTCTTAAAATTATTAAATGGATGGTAGCAAGTTTTTGCTAATTAAGAAAATTAATTGCTTGGAGAGTTTACATGGAAAGTTTATTAAAGTTAAAAGTCGGGCTAGCTGAAATGCTTAAGGGTGGCGTGATAATGGATGTTACCAACGCTGAACAAGCTAAAATTGCTGAAGAAGCAGGTGCAGCAGCAGTAATGGCACTTGAGCGCGTGCCGGCTGATATTCGTAAAGAAGGCGGTGTAGCGCGTATGGCTTCACCTAAAAAGATCCGCGAAATTATGGAAGTGGTCTCTATACCAGTAATGGCTAAAGCCCGAATAGGTCATTTTGTTGAAGCCCAAATGTTAGAAGAAATGGGTGTAGATTTTATTGATGAAAGCGAAGTTTTAACACCAGCCGACGAAGAACATCATATTTATAAACATAACTTTAAGGTGCCTTTTGTTTGTGGTTGTCGCAATTTAGGCGAAGCTCTAAGACGTATTGCAGAGGGTGCAGCAATGATTCGTACCAAGGGCGAAGCTGGAACAGGAAATATTGTTGAAGCTGTTAGACACCTAAGAACTATACGTAAAGAAATGCGAATGCTTACTTTACTATCACAAGATGAATTAATGGCTGAAAGTAAGCGTCTTCAAGCACCTTTTGAATTAGTATTAATGGTTGCTCGTGATGGACGATTGCCAGTGCCAAACTTTGCAGCAGGTGGTGTAGCAACTCCAGCCGATGCAGCACTTTGTATGCAGCTAGGTGCAGAATCTGTTTTTGTTGGTTCAGGAATTTTCAAATCCTCCGACCCAGCCGCCCGCGCTCGCGCTATTGTAAAGGCTGTTACACACTACCAAGATCCCAAAGTTTTACTAGAAGTTAGTATGGATTTAGACGAGCCAATGAAAGGCATTGAAACCGATAAATTACCAGAAAGCGAATTACTCCAAACACGTGGCTGGTAAGCTGAAAAATTTGAATTAACTAAGAATTTGAATGAGGAAATATGCAAATAGGGGTGTTAGCTCTCCAAGGAGCTTATGCTAAACATTTAGCAATGCTTAAACAACTTGGTGTAAATGCTTGTGAAGTACGAACAGCAAAAGACTTAAATCATTTAGATGGTTTAATTATTCCAGGTGGCGAAAGTTCTACAATGCTACGTTTAATGCAGGATGAACAGCTATTTGAACCATTAAAAGAGTTTGTAAAAAAACACCCCACATTTGGCACTTGTGCAGGAGCAATTTTACTAGCTTGCAAAGTTCAAAACCCTAGCCAAGCCTCTCTTGGAGCAATGAATATAGAAGTAACAAGAAATTTTTATGGCCGACAAACTGATAGTTTTATAGAATCTGTTTCTATCCCCTCTTTAGGCGGAGAAGTCTTAGATTTAGTTTTTATTCGCGCTCCAAGCATCACTAAAACAAGCGACAAAGTAGAAATTCTAGCCAAATGTCAAGACCATCCTGTTTTAGTTAAACATGGTAATTGTCTTGCTGCTACCTTTCATCCAGAATTAACTAAAGATACAAGAATACATAAATTATTTTTAGATATGGTAAAGTCAGCTTGTTAAAGCGAAAACAAAGCTTTTAATATTGTTCCTTCTACAAAATCTTATTTAGGGGAGAAAATCCATGAGCCAAGCAGCAGAGGAAATCCGAGCTTTTTTAAGAAGTAGAAAACATATGCCTATGCCACCAACACTTCAAGAAGCCCGTATGGGTTATGAAGAAATGGCAAAAATGTTTCCGCTTGTTCCTAATACAACTACAGAAAAAGTAGTGGTTAATGGAATAAATGCAGAGTGGATTTCTACACCAAATACAGACAAAAATTATGTAATGCTTTACTTACATGGTGGTGGATATGTCCTTGGTTCTCCTAATACACACCGCGCCCTAGTTTCAAGATTAGCAGACGCAACTAAATCTTTAGTATTACTTATAGATTATCGTCTCGCGCCTGAGCATCCCTTTCCAGCAGCAGTAGAAGACGCTGTTTCAGCTTATCGTTGGTTACTAAATAATGGTTTTTCTAATGAAAATATTTTTATTTGTGGAGATTCGGCTGGAGGAGGTTTAACTTTAGCAACTGCTATTTCCTTGCGTGATGCTAACGAAAACCTACCTAAACGATTAGCTTTAATTTCTCCATGGACAGATCTTGCCGCAACTGGCAATTCTTTAAACTCTTTAGCAGAAATTGACCCCTGGTTAACCTCCCCTGAACTAACAGAACTAGCTAAACTTTATTTAGCTACTACTGATAGCAAACACCCTTTAGCCTCACCTTTATTTGCTGATTTAACTGGCTTACCAGAAATGTTAATACAAGTTGGTGCTGCTGAAATTTTGCTTGATGACTCAACACGTTTAGCTAAAAAGGCTGAAGAAATGGGAGTAAGTGCAACATTAGAAGTTTGGCAAGAAATGTGGCATGTTTGGCATGCTTTTGCAGATAAACTTAGTGAAGGTCAAGAAGCAATCAATAAAATAGGTTTCTTTTTACATAGTTAATCAATTAAATCTACTATAGCAATAACTCTAGACACAAAAATTAATTATTTATTATATTATTTTGCTAATTTCCTTATATAGAGGGTTTTACAAATGTCTCCTTTTATTATTCAATTACTTATTTAGGTAAAACTTAAGATATAATCCTTGCCAGTCAAACAAAATAATATTAACCTTCAGGATCACATTAAGAAGTTATTAAAAAACTATTAAGATAGTAAGCATTTTTTATATACATTACTCAATTTCAAAGGTTTTGCTATGGTATTTTGGGTTTGTTTTTAGAATGCTTGTCTATTTTAGTAATACTGTTCAATCTCTTAATAAAATAATAAAGTAAGAGGAGGCTTTTTGGTAATGACCAACAAACGTCGTTGGGTTTCAACCATATTTGCATCAGCATTAATTGCTTCAATGCTTTGGTTGTCTCCAGAAAATTCTTTGATGAAGGCCGATAGTAGCCCTAAAAATTTAAGTATTTTAGCGGCAAAACGGCAAATTAAACCCCCGTAATTTAGTAAGTTATAATCGTATTCGTGTTAATTCTGAAGCTGATAGAGAAGCTGCAAGAAATCTAGGCGAAATTATAGAAGATTATGGTTCATTTATAGTAGTAGCTATTAAATCAGAAAACTTAAATTCACTACGACAAGGGCCTATGTCTAATTTAGATGTAGCTCCAATGGAAACTAATATTAGCCTACGTGGGTTTAACTTTGATCCACTAACTGAAGACCCAGCAAGCGAATTTGCTACAAGTAATGGTTATTTGGAAAGAAGATCTTCTGAGCCAGATTATCATATTGTTCAGTTTGTTGGCCCAGTTAAAGATAAATGGTTAAAAGACATTGCTGAAATGGGTGGTGAAGTTGTTCAATATATCCCTAATCAAGCATTTTTTGTTTATGCTGATGCTAAAGCAATGGAAAAAATTGCTAATCATCCTAAAGTAAGATGGACTGGTGAGTTCCAACCTGTTTACAAAGTTCACCCTGATATGCTTTCTGCTTTTGATGGTAGACCTGCTAAAGATAAAAACTCCATTTATGCTCTCAACAATAGTTCAGGAGTTTTTGATATTGCTATTTTTAGCCGTGCAAGAATAGATAGCATTAGTGCTGAACTTCAAGGTCAAGGTGCAATTGTTCGTAACACACTAATATTACCTAATAACTATTTTAATGTAATTCGTGCTGAACTTTCTCAAGATTTAGTCAGCCGAATTGCAAGATTAAAAGATGTTATTGCTATAGATCCTTATGTTATCCCAACAAAAGAGGATGAAAAAGCTTCCCAAATTATTGCTGGTAATTTCACTGGCCCAACTACTGTAAATGCTCCAGGCTATAATCCACAATCACAATTTGGTGTTAATGGTAGCAATGTTACTGTAGCAGTAGTTGATGATGGTGTTGGAATACCTGGTAATGGTGGTTTTTATATTTCTTCTACCAATGCTGTCAATGCTCCTTTACGTGGTGCGGCGGCTGGTGCAGATGGTCACGGACATTTACAAGCAACTATTATTGCTGGCTCAACTCCTTTTGCTCCTGATGCTAATGATGCGGCTGGCTATAATATGGGTTTAGGCGTTGCTCCATCATCACATATTGTTAATGTTCCTTTCCTGCGTAGCGGTTATGGTGGTGATAATCCAGATGTATTTAATGATATTGTCACTACAGCTGGCCCAAATGCTATTGTAGCTTCTGTTAGTAATCATAGCTATGGCTCTGGTACAAACGGAAATGCTTATGATTCATTAGCTGCTCAACATGATGGTTTTGCTCGTGATTCTTCTTCAGCTTCCTCTATTGATCCACTAACAATAGTTTTCTCTGCTGGTAATCAAGGTACAGGAGGCTTAACCCGTCCAAAAGTTGCTAAAAATGTAATTTCTGTTGCCGCGTCTGAAAATGTTCGTCCTGGTTTTCCTTCCGCTGGTGGTTCAACAGGTGCAGCAGATAATTTAGAACAATTAGTTGATTTCTCTAGTCGTGGCCCTGCTGCTGACGGTCGGGTCAAACCAGACATAGCAGCACCTGGTGATGCTATCACAGGTGGTCAATCTGGCCCAGATACCTTATTTGGTAACATTGGTACAAACCACCGTATTAGTAGCGGTACATCGCATGCTGCTCCATTAGTAGCTGGTGCTGCTGCACTGTTTACTCAATTTTGGAAAGGTAGCACTCAAGGTGCAGGTCAAAATCCTAGTCCAGCTTTAGTAAAAGCTGCTTTAATTAATGGTACTGTTGATATGACTGGGACAGGAGCAACTGCTGCTAGACCAAATGGTAGTGAAGGTTGGGGACGTATTACAATGAAAAATGTCCTCAATACTGGTATTGCAACCAAATATGTCAATCAAACAGTTCCACTAACTACAACAGGCCAATCTATTACTTTCCCCGGCTCAATTTCTAGTTCAGCAAATCCTATCAATGTAACTCTAGTTTGGACTGATCCTCCTGGAGTTAGCGATCCATCGTTGGTTAACAACTTAGATCTAGAAGTTACTGCTGGTGGTGTCACCTATAAAGGTAATGTCTTTTCTGGTGGTTCTTCCACAACTGGCGGTGTAGCAGATAACCGCAATAACGTAGAAAACGTCTTTTTACCTGCTGGAATCTCTGGCCCTATTTCTATTAGAGTAGTTGCTACAGGTCTTAATGGTGATGGCATTTTAGGTGATGCAGACACTACTGACCAACACTTTGCTTTGGTAGCAACAAATTTTGTTGATGCTAATGCTGCAATCATTACTGCTGCTGGTGCAACAATTACAGCAGAAAGCTGCACACCTGGTAATGGCGTAGTAGATCCAGGTGAGACTATAACAGCTAATTTTAGCTTGCAAAATGTTGGTAACTTAAACACTACTAACTTAGTTGCAACACTACAAGCTACTGGTGGTGTAACTGCTCCAAGTGCTGCACAAACTTATGGAGCTTTAACAGCAGGTGGTTCAGCAGTTTCTCGCTCATTTAGTTTTACTGCAATGGGTAATTGTGGTGACATAATTACTGCTACTTTCAGCTTACAAGATGGTGCAACTAACCTAGGAACAGTAACATTTAGCTTCCAAACAGGTATGGTTGCTACTGCACTAAGCCAAAACTTTGATGGTGTTACCGCTCCAGCTTTACCATCAGGATTTACAAATACAGTTATTACAGGTAGTACACCTGGCTGGACAACTTCAACAGCTACACCTGTAAATAGCTCTCCAAATAAAGCTTTTGCACCTAATTTAACTACTGTTACATCTGCAACATTAACATTACCATCAGTTATGATCACCTCTTCTAATGCACAACTTAGCTTTAGAAATTTCTATAATCTTGAAAACAACTTTGATGGTGGTGTACTAGAAATTAGTCTTAATGGTGGTGCTTTCCAAGACATTATTGCCGCTGGTGGTTCATTTGCTTCTGCTGGCTACAATGGAACACTCAACAACACCAGCCAAAACCCAATTAGAGGCCGTATGGCTTGGACTGGAAATGCTGGCTCATTCCTATTAACTACTGTCAATCTACCTGCTAGCGCAGTTGGTCAAATGGTGACATTACGATTCTTGGTAGCTTCAGATGAAAGCGTTGCTGCTGTAGGTTGGAATATTGACGATATTACTTTACTTAATGGGTTTATGTGTTGTGGTGGTGGTGGCCCTGTTTGTACATTTACTATCAGCCCAACAAGTCAATCATTCACATCTGCTGGTGGAACAGGAAATATTACAGTAACAGCATCTGACCCATCCTGTACTAGAACTGCTACTAGTAATGATGCCTTTATTACTGTTACTTCTGGTGCTAGTGGTACTGGCAGCGGTACAGTTAGTTACACTGTTGCAACTAATAGTTCTACTTCACCAAGAACTGGCACTATTACTGTTGCTGGTCAAACCTTTACTGTTAATCAAGCTGGTGCAGCGGCTCCTAATTGTACATTTACAATAAATCCAACAAATGCTTCATTTACTTCAACAGGTGGAACAGGAAATATTACAGTAACAGCATCTGACCCATCTTGTGCTAGAACTGCTACTAGTAATGATGCCTTTATTACTGTTACTTCTGGTGCTAGCGGTACTGGCAGCGGTACAGTTAGTTACACTGTTGCAACCAACAGTTCTACTTCATCCAGAACTGGCACTATTACTGTTGCTGGTCAAACCTTTACTGTTAATCAAGCTGGTGCGCCTGGTTGTAGCTTTACCTTAAATCCAACAAGTGCTTCTTTTGCAACAAGGGGCGGTTCTGGAAGTATAACAGTAACAGCATCTAGTTCAACTTGTGCTAGAACTGCTACTAGCAATGCTGCATTTATTACAATCACTTCTGGTGCTAGTGGTACTGGCAATGGTATTGTAGCTTACAGAGTTGCTGTTAATAATGGTGCAGCAAGAACAGGAACAATTACTGTTGGAGACCAAACCTTTACGGTTAACCAAGCTGGTACTGGTGGTGGCGGTGGTGCTTGTACATTCACCATCAACCCAACTAACGCATCTTTCACCTCTACAGGTGGAACAGGAAATATTACAGTAACAGCATCTAGTTCAACTTGTGCTAGAACTGCTACTAGCAATGCTGCATTTATTACAATCACTTCTGGTGCTAGTGGTACTGGCAGCGGTACAGTTAGTTACACTGTTGCAACCAACAGTTCTACTTCATCCAGAACTGGAACCATTACTGTTGCTGGTCAAACCTTTACTGTCACCCAAGCTGGCACTGGTGGCGGTGGTGGCTGCACATTCACATTAAATCCAACAAGTGCTTCTTTTGCCTTTAGAGGTGGTTCTGGAAGCATAACAGTAACAGCATCTAGTTCATCTTGTGCTAGAACTGCTACTAGCAATGCTGCATTTATTACAATCACTTCTGGTGCTAGTGGTACTGGTAATGGTATTGTAACTTACACAGTTTCTGCTAACCTTGGTTCTCAAAGAACAGGAACAATTACTGTTGGAGGCCAAACCTTTACGGTTACACAAGATGGTAGATAGCTATCCACAAAATAATCCATAAAAAGAAGCTAGCGTCTGCTAGCTTCTTTTTTTATAGAATATAGTGTTTTAATATTCCAATTTAATGCCAAATTGAATTTGCCTAGGAGAAAATCCATCTCTTGGTATTTCTCTTGGTAATAAAAACCGTCCTCCTTTTTGTTGAGGTAGATTAAAACTACCATTCTCATCTGGTCGAAAAAATCCGCTAGTAGAAGCAGGGCCAAAGACATTAAATTTATTGACAACATTAAAAGACTCAACAAAAGCAAGAAGTTGTATTTTATCCTTTAACTTTATTTTTTTCATTAATCGCAAATCTAATCCAATAAAAGATGGTTGTATTCCAGCATTTCGAGCAATTCCAGCAGGTCTATCTGTAGGGTTTATAATATCCCCATTCATATTTAAGTCTTCCCCAACTAAAAGGTTATATGGCCGTCCAGAATTAGCAGTAAAAATAGTAGAAAATTGATAATCACGTAAAAAGAAATTTTTCAGATTAGGTAATTGATAAACTGATGAAATAACGACTCTATGTCTTTGATCCTGGGCAGAAAAACTTTTTTCTAGTCTTGGATTTAATGGATCAGCGGCTTGTTGTTCAGAAAAAGGTTCTATGCTGTTTGTATTATCCAGAGCTTTAGAGAAAGTATAACTAGCCAAAATACCAAATACTCCCTTAAAACGTCGTTCAAATAAACTAGTAAAAGCATGGTAGTAACTATTATAGCTAGAACTAAACTCAATCATCATTCCTTTATCTGGAAAAACACGACCATTAATCATACTTCCTAGCGGATCACCTGCAATAGGTCTTATAACAGGGTT
Source organism: Blastocatellia bacterium (assembly GCA_016713405.1). NCBI lineage: Bacteria > Pseudomonadati > Acidobacteriota > Blastocatellia > Blastocatellia bacterium. The sequence goes on along the minus strand of JADJPF010000004.1, from coordinate 87,347 downwards.
TATATTACGTAGGCCAAATAATTTGGCACCTCTTACAAAAACATATGCCAAAGAAATACTAGTAAATTTATCTAAGCTATAATCTAATGCCAAAGTTGCTTGTTGTGAATAACTATTCTTAAAATTATTATCAAATTGGAAATTTGCTCCTAATTGAGGGGTAAATCTAACATTTGCAGGTGGTTGGCTAGAAAGAGGAAACCGCCCATTAGGAAAGCTACTTGGAATAGCAGTAAAAGGAAAAGCTAGGACTAGAGCTTTAGAGTTATTACTTAAATTCACGTCATAGCCAGGTGAAACTAAAGTAACACCAAAGAAAAATCCATATGCAGCACGTAGTTTTAGATTTTGTAAAACTTTGGGTTGATAAGAAAAAGCTATCCGTGGACTAAAATTTCCATTGTTTTTTGGAATAACACCTATACGATTTAAGTCATAGCGTAAGCCTAGTTTAATCAACAAATTAGGACGAGCTTTAAGATCATTTTGCAGAAAAAGAGAAAAAAGTTTTCCTGTTGTATCAGTTCTTGGATCATTAAAATTTTGCACATAAAAAAATGGGAGTGGAGTATCAGCAAGCTTTAAACCTCTAGGAAAATCTGGAAAAACTGTAGGTAGTATTGCAGAAAAAAAATCTAAGGCTGCACGTTGCCGATTTGTGCGAAGACTTGGATCAAAGGCTTGGAGTGCGCTTAAGGTAGGTAGGTTTGGAATACTACTTAAGGCAGAAAGATCCAAAGGAGTATATCTAATAAAACCACTATTAAAAAAAGGAACTTCTACTGATTTAGGTGGGACACGAAAATATTGAAAATCTACGCCTAGTTTAATTTGATTTCTACCACGAGATAAAGTTAGTTTATCAACTACTTGATAAACTTGTTCTTTTAAAACTTGAGGGAGTCTAAAAAAGGTTCCTGCACGTCCAAGAGTGCCATTTTCAACAACTATTGTGTCAGGCAAACTATCTTGAGCAGGGACTTTTTGATCACGATTACTAAATAAAAATCTAGTTTCATGTACAAAATTATTTTCGCTACTAAAATAAGTGTTATTAAAAGCTATTACACTATCGTTTAACCTTCTTGCTCCTCCTACGTTTTCAAATTCAACTCCACCAAAGGTTTCTGCCTTACCTTGATAAACTCCACCAAAGTTATAACGTATCCAAGTATTATTACTTGGAGAGGTTTGCCAATCTAGCCGACCTAATAAAGAAATAGTAGTATCTGGAATAGATAAAAGTCCTGTACGTACTGAGAAATTACGACGGCGAAAAGCTTCTACTACATTTTCTTTTACATCTACGGGTATAAAGCTTTTTGACAAAAATCTTTCAAAAGAGAGAAAGAAAAAAGCTTTATCTTTTTTTATTGGCCCACTAAAAAAGCTTCCAAATTGAATTTGGGATGAAACTGGGCTAAAACGTGAAAAGCCTGCTTTAGCGGCTACCTTTTCATTACGGCTAATAAAAAATAAGTTTGAGTGAAATTGATTGTTTCCGCCCCTTGTAACAATATTAACAATACCGCCTAAAGCGCGGCCAAATTCAGCAGAATAACTATCGGAAACTACTTGAAATTCTTCTACAGCCTCCTGACTAAACGTTGCTCTAACTGCTCCTAAATAACGGTCATTATTATCTAGTCCGTCAACAGTAACATTATTAAAGCGTCCCGATTGTCCATTGGCAGAAAAGCCTGAACTAACGGTTGTAGAGCGAGCCAATTCAAAATCGCTAGTTAGACGAGGAATAGTTAAAGCAAAATCTAAAAAATTACGTCTGTTAATTGGTAAATTTTCTATTCTTTGTTGGTCAATTGTCGTGCTATTTTCTGTCTGGTTTATATTATTGTCTGTAACTACTTCTATTACTTCACTTGAGCCTGCAACAGAAAGAATAAATTCCAGTAAAAATGTGCGTCCAATATTTATAACTAATTTCTCTGTTTGAGAATTAAAATTACTTGCCGAAGCAGTAAGCTCATAAATTCCTGGGGGAAGTTTTAAGAAACGAAATCCTGCCTTTTCATCAACTTCAATACTACGTATTTGGTTAGTCTCTATTTGTCTTGCGCTAACTCTAGCACCAACTAACAAATTAGATTGCTGATCTTTAACTACTCCTATAATTTCTCCACTTATTGAATCAACTTGTGCTAAACATAAATTAGTATTTATTAAAAAAAGTGCTATTAAAAAAAAAACTATATTTAGGGTTTTTAACATATTAAATTTTATAAATTTTAATCTAATTAATCTAATCAATTTGTTAGATGGTCGTGTTCCAAAAGAGTTGGAAGAGCAAAAAATCAAAAAGAAAATTCAAGACGATTTCTAACCTTGATTGTAAAATCTTTAGTAATAGACTCGCCTAGATTCCCGCTAACATCTTTAGCAACAATACGTATTCGGCCAGTAGTTGTAGCAATTGATGGAACTGTCCAAAGAAATTCCCTAACTTGAGTTAATCCTGTAGCAATAGGGACAGAAAAAGTTTTTCCTCCATCAGTGGAAAGCTGTATATCTTGTATTTCTATTGCCGTATTATCTTGAGCCGTCCAAGTAATTTTTATTTGCTGACCTGGGTTAAAAACTTCACCCCCCTTTGGAGATATAGCTGTGACTTGAGGAGATCGGCTATCTAGCCCAACTCCAATTAATTCAACAGATAGAGCAACAGAAAAATCATTATCTACATTAATTACAGCTAAACTTCCCTGCAAGCTTAAATTATTTGGTGCAAAAATGATTGGGATTTCTACAGTTGAATTAGCTCTTAGTGTCATAGGCAGGTTAACTTGTCCTAAGCGAAAACCATTATTAGTAAAAGAAATCTGTCTAACTGTTCGTGTTGTGTTGCTGGAATTAACTAAAGTAAAGCTTTTTGCTAAAGATTGACCTGTTGCAACATTACCAAAGTTAATGCTAGTTTGCCCTACTCCAACTTTATTAGTAATCATTATTGGTGTAGTTGTGCGAGTCTGACTAGTGCTAGAGAAAATAGAAATCGCCGAAGCAACTGCACCATTAGGAATAGTTACTTTTAGTTGTGTTGGCGAGAGTTCTTCAAACCTTGCGCTAAGTTGACCTACTTTTACTTCTACTATATTTGTAAGATTTTCACCTTGAACAATTACAGATTCGTTGATATCGGCTATTTTAGGGCTAAAATCTATTATTTTAACTGTCGGCAAATCATTTGAAGTTAAATTAGTAAAAAATATTTCGCTATTTCCAATGGAATCATCAGACCAAGCAATCAACATATCGCCTTGAGGGTTGATTGCTAAAGCAGGTTTTTGTGAAATTCCAAGATTTTGTGAAATTCTGTTTGGCCCAGAAAAGTTTCTTTCCCCTGGAACTAGCCGACTAATAAAAATATCAAAATTTTGTCTTTGAGTGTCTTGCCAAAGCACATTAAGCACACCATCCACACCATAAGCGGCTGTAAGTGCTGTAGAGTCACCACTTGCCCTAGATAATGTTTCTGAGCAAAAGAAAAAGCTTGCTCCATTGTCAAAAGACTGGGTAAAGTAAATTTCCTTACCAAAATCTGCTTGTTGGGTGTTAAAACCTGCAAAAAGCAAAACTATTTGACCTGAGCCATTAGCTAATAAGATTGGTGTATCAGCTAAAGTAAAATCTCTAGGAATTAAATTTATTGGCTCAGTAAAATCTAATTGTTTATTAATTGCTCGTTGATAAAAAAGCCCTGCAACAAAGTTTGGCGTTTGAAAACGCTGTCTAACAAATTCTAAAGCAACATAGGCGATGTGAATAACTCCTGTATTATCTATAGTTAACACAGGTTGATAAGTTACTATTTTGCTAGTTGAGGTAATTATTTTTGGTAAAGAAAAGCTCTCGCCACCGTCTTTAGATTGAGCTAGCAGCAACGCTGATTGCCCATCTGTTAAAACGGCTGACCAAGCTAAGTTAATTGTTCCATCTGCTTCAATAGCAAAAACAGGGTTGCTTGAGCTAGGAATGTTTGATGTAACAACTCGTTTTGGTAAAAAGTTTTTCCCGTCATCACTGCTTCGGGTATAAACCAAAAAACTAGTTGTCTCGCTAGGTTCTTCCCAAATTATATGAATTTGCCCTGCTTTATCAGTCGCAATTATTGGTTTTATTGCTGGATTAAAATTTTTAGAAACATTTATTGGTTGTGAGAACTCTTGTCCATCCAATGAGTTAGCATAAAAAATTGTAGCAACTCCATCTGTGTCATCTTGCCAAACCGCATGAAAGCGACCTGTTTCGTCAGCAATTATTTTTGGACTGGTGCTTTCACCTGATGAGTTACTTAAATTTGCTACTTGTTTGGCTTCTGGGTTATTACTTAATACATTTAGACGAAGAATAGTAGAGCGACTACGATCTTTTGCTGAACCAATAATATTAATAATGTAATTGCCTGCGCGGGTTTGTGGTGGGACTGATACGGTTAAGTTAAAGCTATTTCCAGCAAAAATTTCTGTGCTAGAAAATTCAAAGCTAGCATTAGGTAGATTTGAGCTAGCACTAAGCTGTATTGAATCACTAAAAGAAGGAGCGCGGACGCTTTCACATAAAAATGTAATGTTTTCTCCGGGCCTGGCAGTAGCAAAAATAGTTCGTCCAGAAAGATTAAAATCACCTTTTGGGTCAACTGTCATATCAGCAGTGTCAAGTTTAGCAAAGAAAATATCTGGGTCTGTGCCGCTACGATCATCAGCCCAATGAAAATTGATTGTCTCGCCTTCGGTTGAGATTTGGTTATACTCGCCATGATAGCCAAAAACTATTGCTGTTGGAGTAGGAACTAGAGGCCAATTGCTATCAGTTATTCGCTTATTGGCTTGAAATGTCTGGCCGCCATCAACCGACAAACTAGCATAAACATCTATTAGAGAGTTATTTACAGGGTTATTTCTTCGATCATACCAACTTAGCGCAAGTTTCCCGCTAGAAGTAACAGCCAAAGCTGGCATCCATTGATCTGTAACTGTTTGATCATCATTTACTTTAACTCTTTGTGACCAATTTTGCCCACCATCAGTAGAGCGAACTAGGAAAACATCTGATTTATCAGGTGAATTAAAAAAGGGACGAGCATTAAAAGTAAGATATATAAATCCTCTTGTTGGGGTATTAGTGTTGTCTACAGCCAAACTAGCATAAAGATTAGTGCTAAAGCTGCCATTTAATAATTTAGGTGTGCGTAAATTGCCTATAGTAGCAACAATAGTTGGAGTAGAAAAACTAGTTCCTTTATTAGTAGATTTAGCTAAAAAAATTGTTCCTGTTTGGTTATCTGTCCAGGAAAGATAAATTTCTCCATTTGGCCTAAAGCCAGACGTGAGCCATCTACATTAAAGCCCTTGCTAGTAGGAGTAATTTCTATTGGGGTTGTAAAGCGTTCCCCACCATTAATTGAGCGAGCAAACATAATGGATGAGCGTTTTTCTGTGTCATCAAAGCGTGTCCAACTTACATAAACTGTAGGTGTAGAGGTGCTGCTATCAACAGCAATCCAAGGACGGTCAGGAATAAAGCGGGATCTAGCTTCATTTCCAAGCACATCTGCGGCATCTAGCCAGCTTGCTCCTCCATCTTGAGAGCGAGAAACGGCAATTGTAGGTAAAGTAATCCTATTTGCAGCAACCGTTACAACATAAAATTGACCTTTTAGGTCAACTGCAATAGCACTATTGCCTAAATTAACACCTCCAAGGACACTTGCAACACTGGTTTCTTGCCAATTTTTCCCACCATCAAAGCTATAACTAACATTTGTATTAGAAAAACCTGTGCGGTTATAAACTACAACAATATTATTTCCAAAAGCCGCGCTAGCTGTTTGGCTTTGTACCCTTAAATCATCCTCTTGGCTAGGGTCATTGATCATTATATTGGCTAAATTGCCAGTCAAAGTTTGATTAGCTAGCTTTGGAATTTCTTCTTGATGAACTGTCGATAAAGTATTTTTTGGCTTATTTGCTTGCTGTAAGTAGGTTTGCAAAGGTGCCGACAACTTTTCTAATGTTTCTAAGTCCCAAGATTTTTTATTTTTTGCTGATACAAAGCTGTTTTCTATAAGAAAAAAAGCTAGATAAACTAGAAAAATACTTAATCCAAGTTTTAAGATTTTTGTTTTCATTTTTGAGACTCCAATCAATGCCAAGAAAATGTAGCACGAAGCCTAAGCGTTGTGTAATTATTATAGTTCTTATCAAAACAAGCAAACAGCACAAGTTTTTACAATTTATGGATGTAGAAAAAATATGATAAATTGCCCAATAAAACAAAAGAGCAACTTAAAAGTAAGCTTGTAGCGACTAAGTAAAAGCAAAAAGCTTTTTAATCTTAAAGCCCTGTAAGGGCGAAATAATTGTAGCGTAGGGTTTCAACCCTACGTATGATTAAATTATTAGCTTATTTCCAAAAAATATAAATCTTATAAACAAAACAAGGAGTTTAATTTATGCCACTTTATGATTATATTTGCCAAAAATGCCAAAATAAATTTGAAGCTTTAGTACGTAAGCCAGAAGACAAGGTAGAATGTCCACAATGCAAAAGCGAAGAAACTGAGCGTCAAATTGCTAAACCTTCTATCAGTATGGGTAATCCTTACTTAGATCACATTAATAAAATATAATTAATTTAAGGTAAAACAATGGAACATAAATATGCTGAAGTAAATGGGGTAAAACTCCATTATGTTTGCAGTGGTAGCGGTAAATTGATGTTATTTTTGCATGGTTTTCCAGAATTTTGGTATGAATGGAAAAACCAGTTAGCCGAATTTGGGCAAGATTACTTTGCTGTTGCACCTGATATGCGAGGCTATAACCTTTCTGATAAGCCAGAGTCGCTTGCAGACTATCAAGTTGATGTTTTAGTTGATGATGTAAAAGCATTGGCGGATCATCTAGGTTACAGTAAATTTACTTTAATTGCTCATGATTGGGGTGGTGCTATTGCTTGGGTGTTTGCTCTTAAGTACCCTAATTATTTAGATAAATTAGTTATTATCAATGCTCCGCATCCAATAGTATTTCAAAGAGAGTTAATAGAAAATCCGGCTCAACAAGAAGCTAGTCAATATATGTTGGTATTTCGTTCTGAAGCAGCAGAAAGCATATTGTCTAGTGAAAATTACGCTCCACTAGTACAAAATACTCTATCCGAAGGCTTAGAAAAAGGCTTTTTTTACTGAAGAGGATAAACAAGCTTATTTGACGGCTTGGTCACAGCCTGGAGCTTTAACAGGTGGCCTAAACTACTATCGTGCAGCGGAAGTTGGCCCGCCAAGCAGTGAAAACGACAAAAGCCGTTTAACAGCCTTTTCATCAAACTTTCCTGATCCTATTATTCAAGTTCCAACTTTGGTAATTTGGGGAGAAAAAGACCCTTATTTGCTACTAGGCAATTTAGAAGGCTTAAGTGATTATGTCCCAAATTTAACCATCAAGCGTATTGAGGACGGTTCACATTGGGTATTACACGAGCAACCCAAATTGGTAAATCAGTATATTCGTGAGTTTATCTAAAATTTAGAGGAATTTAGAGGAATTTTTATGACAAATTTTAATGGTAAAGTGGCAGTTGTTACTGGAGCATCTCGCGGAATTGGTCGCGCAATTGTTCAAGAACTAGCTAAACAAGGTTGCCAAATAGCTTTTAATTACAACAAATCGGCTGAAGCGGCTGAAGAATTAAAAAAAGAATGTGAAGCAAGCGATCGTCAAGTGCTGGCTTATCAATTAGATGTAGCAAATTTTGCTGCTGTTCAAGAAATGGTCAAAGATGTAAAATCCAAATTAGGTCGGATAGATTTTCTTATTAATAATGCTGGTATTACTAACGATAAATTATTAATGAGAATGAAAGAAGAAGATTGGGACAGTGTAATTGATACCAATCTTAAAAGTGCGTTTAATTTTTGTCAAAGTGTTGCTCCAATTATGCTTAAGCAAAGATATGGCCGGATATTAAATATTAGTTCAATAAGCGGAGTAGTTGGAATGGCTGGGCAAGCTAACTATTCAGCTTCTAAAGCTGGGCTAATTGGTCTATCTAAATCACTTGCTAAAGAATTAGGTAGCCGTAATATCACAGTTAATGTTTTAGCTCCAGGTATTATTGAAACTGATATGACAACTGTTCTTTCAGAAGATTACCGTAAAAAGCTGCTAGAGCAAATTCCTCTACAAAGATTTGGGCAAGTTGCAGAACTAGCCCGCGTTGCAGCATTTTACTTTCAGATGATGCTCAATATATTACTGGTCAAGTAATACAAATAGATGGTGGTTTAGCAATGTAGCTAACACAATACCACCTATGATTTATAACTCGTGTAAAAATAAGGAAATATTAAGATGTCTAATCAAGTTATTAAAGCCTCTCCATCAGTAAAAACGGCTATTTTTTCTTGGTTAACTAAAATGTTATTTCAATGGGTGGTATTGTGCATACCAATGCTGGTTATTTTTCATTACATTTGCCCAGAAATAGTTGGACTATTGGCACTAAAGTTATTGCTAAACTCTACTTTAGTGGCATTTGCTGTTACAGGACTGATGATGTTTGGGCGAATAACTTTAAACAATGAAGGTTTAAGTTATGAAAATAAGCTACTTTTGCAAAAAGCTTTTATTCCTTGGAAAGAAATGATTTTTGGCAAACCTTTTCCTATCACACTAGAAAAACATTATGCTATTAGCAGACGAGGAGGAGGAGCAACTATCAAAATTTGGCCTAGCTTAAATAATTATTCTGCTATAAAAAAATGTTTTGAAGATCACCAAATTTTTCTAGAAACAGGTCAAATAGCTACACCTAAAAACCAATTCCGCCCATTAGATGAAGTAATTAGTGAAGCCTTAAAATAATATGTGGTATATCGCCATTGGAATTTTTGTTTTTCACTCAATATTAGCAATTGTTGACGAGGTTTATTACCACTACAAACGTGGTTTAGGGCTTTGGGAAAGAATTGGACACCCTGCCGACACAGCAACAGTTTTATTTTGCTACAGCGTAGTTTGGTTTCTTACTCCAACAACTAGAAATATCATTATTTATATTTTGCTAGCTGCTTTTTCTTGTCTCTTTGTTACAAAAGACGAGTTTGTTCATTCTAAATTGTGTGTTCAGGGTGAAATGTGGTTACACGCACTACTTTTTTTGCTACATCCAATTTTATTTATTATTGTAGGATTTTTTTGGCTAGCTAGTAGCAATTTAGGTAATCCCTTTTGGCAAAGCCTACAAGACGACTCTTTAGCAATATTTCATATGTTTTTTCTAGGTCAATCTATCTTAACTTTACTAATGATGTTTTACCAAATTAGCTATTGGAATCTATGGAAAAATCCAAAATCTATCCAGTAAATAAAGTAAATAATGAGCTTTATCATGAGTTAGGCGAGCGATGGTATAAGGCTCAAGATGACCCAGTAGCATTACTAAGAGCAGAAAGACGTTTACTTGTTCCTTGGGTAGAAAAAATAATAGCTGAACGTAAAAATAACCCTAAAATTTTAGATGTAGCTTGTGGAGCAGGACTTTTTAGCAACCCTTTAAGCAATTCAGGTTATCAAGTAACGGCTTTTGACATTTCTGTAGAAAGCTTAAAAATTGCAAAGCTTTATGATAAAAGTAAAAGGGTAAATTACTTAATTGCAGATGCTTATCAATTCCCTTTTCCCGATGCTAGTTTTGATGTTGTTTGTGTAATGGATTTTTTAGAGCATGTTGATAAGCCTGCTAGAGTTATTTCAGAAGTTGCGCGAGTTTTGCGGCCTAAAGGATTATTTTTCTTTAGCACTTTTAATCAAAATTGGTTAGCCTGGCTAATTATTATTAAAGGTGTAGAATGGTTTGTTAAAAATACTCCTGCAAATTTGCATGTTTTAGATTTATTTATTAAGCCTTCAGAACTAGAAAAAATTTTTACTACCAATAACTTAAGTGTTGAAAAGTTTTTTGGTATCCGACCATGTTTTTTTACCAAATCATTTCTAAAAATGCTTTTTACTGGCAAAGTTACAGACGATTTTGCTTTTACTTTTGCTAAATCGCTGATGCTTGGTTATGGTGGTTTGGTAATAAAAAATAATCCTTAATCTGTAGAATTATTTTCTATCTATCTCTTACCGTTAAATCTTCTTTATAGAGTTGTTTATAGGCCCAGTAATTATTCATTACTTTATAAACATAATCTTTTGACTCATGGTAAGCAATTTCAATAACAAACTGGTCTACATCACTGCTTTGTGAGCGAGCAATCCAACGTCTTACAGATGCTTCTCCTCCATTATAACTAGCTGCAACTGCATAAGGATTATCCTTAAATTCATCAAATAAAATACCTAAATAACAGCCTCCAAATTTTACTGCAACTGGAGGTAAATAAAGGTCATTTTGGTTAAAGTCTGGGTGTTTTAATTCTTTGCTAATTCGTTCAGCAGTTGAAGCGATAAATTGAAACATCCCTCGGGCCGCTGCTGGACTTTTAGCATCGATGTCAAAACGGCTTTCTTGACGAGCAATACCTAACATAAATCTAGCATCAACGTTTTCTGCTTGCCCAACTTTCACCATTTCATCACGGTATGGTGCAGGATAAATTAGCTCTGCAATATTTCTATCTAAAAGCTCTAGACGAAAATCTTTTGGTAGAACACTGGCAAAAGTGCTTTCTCCATAACGTATAGCGGGATTAGCATGACTTCCTCGGTTTAAGTAAACTGCTAAAGAGTAGCTAGAAGAACCTTTAGTTGTAGTTTTTACAACAGGTTTTGCGGTGGTTTTAGATCGTCGTCTTTGTGTAGAAATGTTAACAAATTGTGTTGTTGGCTCGGTTTCATTCATTTCTAAAGCATTAAGATCAATAGATTCAATATCTAGTGAATTACCAGCTAAATTTAAACCACCACTAGCACTTAATTCTAATGCTCCTTCATCATAAAGCCCTAAAAAAATTAATTCATCTGCTAAAACTCGATGTGAAGCAGTTGTTTGCAGACGATTAGTTAAAAAGCTACGTCCAGCAGGCGATAAACCATTGCTAAGAAACCGCTCATAGCCAGGTAAGTTTTGATAGCATTCTCGTAGCATTCCTAGTAATTCTTGACTTGCCCGGCTATCACTTAAGCGTAGAGCTTGATTAATTGCGTCTTTTGCCGATGAATAGTTGCGATTAGCTAGTTGTTGTTTAGCATTTGCTAAACAAGCCACATATTTTTCATTAATAATTGTTTTACTTTTGCCGTCCCGTTTAAGCGTTTCTAAACGTAGAGTTGCACGATTGCTATAATAGCTATTTAAGTCTGCGGGAAAAGCTAAATAACTTTCTACAGCATCATTTATTCTACCTAACTTTTCCAAACAATAAGCTTGTAAGAATTTAACTTCTGAATAATTAGTAGAACCAGGAGCTTTACGGGAAAGATTATATGTAAGTAAATCACTAAGAACACTTAAGGCTTGCGAGTAGTCATTTTTGGTAAGATAAATTTTAGCTTGATTAAATAAGGCTGTAACACCTGTTACATCAGAGCTAAAACGTTTTTGAGTACGTCGGCACCAGTCTAAAGCATCTTCATATTTAGCAGCAGAGCGGTAAGAATCAATAATATTTAAGTGCGCTCCATCTATAGAACTACTACTGGGATATTCATTAATTAATTTTTGGTAACGTGCAACGGCTTCGGCGTAGCGTCCCATATTTTGATAAGCATGCCCGCCTTGATAAAGTGCTAGTTCAGCTTGTTTTGTAGCAGGAAACTCTGAATAAGCTTGGTCATACCATTTTAAGGCATTAACATAGTCATAATCTATATAGTAGCTACGACCAATAGAAAAAATAGCTTCTGCTAAGGAAGTGCTAGCAGGAAAGCGTTTTAGGAGTTCTTGATAGGCAACTCTAGTGCTTTGGCTATCTCGGTTAAAAAGGCAAACTCGTCCACGTGTTAAGAGTTCTGTTTCTGTAGCTTGGCGGTTTTCTTGTTTGTCTAGCTCATCTAATTTTTGTGCTGCTAGAAGGGCTTGATCATCTTTAGAACCATTTAATAATTGCTCAAAGATAGTTCTTGCTGCTTGGTTTTGTCCTTGCTGCATTTGAATTAATGCAACTTGTCCAAGTGCTTCACGTCCCTTTGTAGTGCTGCGGTTTGCTTGACTACGAAAATATTGCAAAGCATTGGGTAAATCTTTTTTTAGCAAATTTATTTCAGCTATTCTTCTAGTAGCTTTGGAATTTAACAAACTATTTGGATATTGATTAACTAGTTTTTTTAATTGTTCTCGCTCTAAATTTAAGTCTTTTTGCTCACGAGCAATCAAAGCTAAATGCCAATAGGCATACTCACTTAACAGGCTATTTTGTGTAATAACAGCATTAAAACTTTTAGTAGCTGCTGTAAAATCTGAGCGTTTTTCTTGTAATCTACCTAATAGATAATCGTAATTATTAATCTTAAAAAGTTCGCTATCTTTGCTACGAATTGTTTGGAGTTCTTTTTCTACCATCAAATAATCTCTTTGAGAAAGATTTGATAAAATAGTTTGGTGACGAGGTTGTAAGAGTTCAAAATTATCTGCGGTAATTGGTTTAGTCATTAGAAATGACAAGCAGACTACTAAAAAAACTTTAGCTATACGCATAACTTTACCTATAAATCAAAAATTTAATAAAAATATTTTTTGAGGCTATTTTTTAGATGCCTATTTCAAAAGCATTTGATGTCAGTTGATTTTTATATTTTATCTAAAACACGCCGAAGTTCTGAAGTCAAATCTTCTATTTGATACGGTTTTTGGACAAATCCCATAACAGATTTTTCCCAGACTAATTCCATTTCTTCTGGTGGACAATAGCCAGAAGCAAAAACAACTCTTGCTTTAGGATTAATTTCTAAAGCCTTTTGATAGACTTCTCGACCTCCCATTTTAGGCATTACCATATCTAATAAAAGTAATGATATTTCTTTATATTTACTTTGGTAAATATCTAAAGCTTCTGGCCCATCGGCAGCCATTAATATTTTATATCCATAAGACTCAAGTAAATCCTTAGCTAAATGACGTAAGGTTTCTTCATCATCTACAACTAAAATTGTCTCTGTACCTGATAAGATGCTTGTTTGATTGTTAGTTGAATGAGTAATATTTTTATTAACTGCTGGTAAAGAAATCTGGAAAGTAGTTCCTTGCCCAAGTTTTGTCATTACCTCAACATGTCCTTTAGCCTCTCTTACAATGGTTGAAACCATTGCTAGGCCAAGACCTGTACCTTTACCAATTTCTTTAGTAGTAAAAAATGGTTCAAAAATCCGTGTTAATGTCTGAGCATCCATTCCAGTACCATTATCTTGAACACTCAAGCTAACATAACTACCACTTTTTAAGACGCTATTAAATGGTTGTTCTTCAATTTCAACATTCCTAGTTATTACGGTTAACATGCCGCCATTAGGCATAGCGTCTCGTGCATTAATACATAAATTCATTAAAATTTGTTGGATTTGTGTTGGATTTGCTTCTATTAGATCAAGTTTTGACTCAAGTTCAGATCTGATTTCTATAGTTTTCCCTAAAGCACGTTTTAATAATTTTAACGTGTCTTCTACTATAGTATTTAAGTCTATTAACTGGGCTTTAGGACTACCACCACGAGCAAAAGCGACTAGACGTTGTGCAAGTTCTGCACCATGTGTAGCAGATTGCTCAATAATACCTGCATAGTTATAAAGTTTTGTATTTGAAGGATCTAATTTTTTCTTAAATAATTCTGCGTAACCTAAAATTCCAGCAAGTAAGTTATTAAAGTCATGTGCAATACCTCCGGTTAAAGTGCCAATAGATTCAAGTCGTTGAGAATGAAATAGCTGCTGTTCTAGTTTACGTTGTTCTGTCATATCCCGAAGAATTGCTTGAATTAGAGAATCTTTCCCTATCACAATAATGCTAGCACGTAGTTCTACAGGTAAAGTTGTACCGTCTTTTTGCTCTACAGAAGCATCGCGCAAGTATAAATAACCTGTTTTTTGTAAAGAGTCATAAGCTAATAAATATTTATTTTGTTCTGTTTGAGGGTGTAAAGAAACAAGAGAAGAGTTTAAGAGTTCGCCGCGTTTTTGTCCAATTAGGCCTTCTGCTCTAGCATTAGCATCAATAATTTTCCCTGAAGTTATATCAGCAATAATAATTGCATCATTAGCATTATCAAATAAACTGCGATAGCGTTCTTCTGCTTTTCGACTCTCTCCATAGAGTTGGGCATTAGTTATTGCAATGATACATTGGCGGGCAATAGATTCAACTAGACGAACTTCATCATCTGTCCATACACGAGTACAAGCACATTGATGTAGTGCAATTGCACCGATTAATTTATTTTCTCTATTAATTACTGGAACTAACAAAATAGACTTAATTTTAGCTGCTTCAATAAAAGCAATTAATTTTTCTGGCAAGTTAGCCATTATTTTTTGCAAGCTACTTATACGCCAAGGTTTGCCATTCCATAAAAACTTAAATTCTGAAGAATAATCATTATAAAAGTATGTGTTATTTAAGAGTTTAGGCCAATTTTCATCACATTTTTCATGAGTAACAGTAGCTTGTGTATTGACTGATTCGACCACATCCAAAAAAAGACACCTATCAACTTGCAAGTGATTTTTTAGCTTAGTACAAACCGTTTCTAGGATCTCATCAATATTTAAGGATTGAGAAATAGCTAAACTAACAGAATTTATTATTTGTTCATAAGTTGCAGCCGTGTGAGTACGCTGGTAGAGCAATGTTTTTTCTAGTGCTAAGGCAATAATTCTAGTAAGTTCTGCTAGCAAATTTTTTTCATAACTAGACCATTGTTTTATTTTTGAAAAACTTAAGCCAATCAGCCACAAAGAAGATGAATGAGGTTGTAAAATCACAAAAGCTTGAGATTTTATTTGGTATTTTGCTAAAAATTCTTTCCAACTATCATCAGAGAAACTAGTTTCATCCAAAATTATAGGTATTTTTTCTGTTTGTAATAATAAGTATTCTTGGAAATTATCATAAAACTCGGCTGATAGTTCTGCTGATAATGCTAAAGAGTTAGTAGAAACCAATTTTTGTTGATTTTGCAAAAAATATAAATTCTTTCCAGGGTCAAACCATACTTGATCAGAGTTAAAAGCTTCTTTAACTAGTTCAATAATGCTTGGAAGCAGTTGTTCAACCTCTACAGAAGCATTGATTGCTGTTAGAACTCGATTTACTATTTCGGTATGTTTAAGTTGTTGATAGGTTTGTTCTTGTAATTTTTTTTGTTCAGTAATATCTTGTGCAACATTAAGTAACCCCATATTAGTACCTTTAGTATCAGAAATTAACCGGGTACTAACACTTAGCCAAATTTCTGTTTTATCAGCTTTAATTCCTGGCCATTCACCATTAACTTCAGTAGCTAAACGTAATTTATCAAACTGAGGTTGTGCCTGATTTTGGTTAGCCGCAGGAATAATTTTGGCAATGTTATGTCCTAGGATTTCACTTGCTGTCCAACCAAAGACTCTCTCTGCTCCACGATTCCAATAAACAATATCACTGTCCATATCTGTACCAATAATTGCATCATGAACATTATCTAAAAGTAGTGCTTGGAAATGTAAATGTGCTTCTGCTTCATCAAAACGTCGTCTTAATTGATAGCTACGAATAGCCCGATGAGCTATAGATGGAAGCATTTGTGGAAATGTTGGGGATTTAACTAGGTAATCTGTTGCTCCAAGTTTTACAGCCTTTACTGCAATATTTTCATCACCATAGCCGGTTACTATAACTATTGGTCGTTCTATTTTTCTCATTTGCAGTTCTGCCAAAAGCCCTAGTCCATTGGTATCAGGTAAAGAGTAATCTAAGATAAACAAGTCCCATTTTGTATGTTGTCTTAAAGAATCCCACATTTGTTGAGCAGAGCTAACATGCGTAATTATGTCATTTGGAGACTCTTTTTGAAAAACATGCTTTATTAATTCAGCGTGTTCTTCTTCCTCTTCTACTAATAGAATTCTATACCCAGTCTCACTCATTTTATTTTATATTACTCCTGAAAAGAATTTCTAATGGGCAAAGAAAAATAAAAACAACTTCCAAGATTTGGTGTAGACTCAACCCATATTTTTCCATCATGAACCGTTATTATTCTATCAACTAAAGACAACCCTGAGCCTATTCCATCAACTTTTGGCAGTGTTTTAGAACGATAAAATAGTTCAAATACTCTTTTTTGCAGTTTTTCTTCAATACCTACTGCATTATCTTTAATCCAAAATAAATACTTAGTAGAATCTTTCTTACACCCAATTTCAATTACAGGAGAGCGGTCTAAAGGTGTAAAAATAACTGCATTTAGAATTAAGTTTGAAATAGCTTTCTTAATTAAACTGCGATTGCAAATTATTGTAGGTAAATCAGTAATAGTAATAATTTGAGGATTACGCTTTTCAATTACTGACTTTAACATGAAACAGGTTTCCTGTAAAAGTTCTTTAAAATCTACCAAATCTTGCTTCTTAATTTTACTTGTTATTTTTGTTAGTTCCATTAATGCCATTAACTTATTATCTAAACGCCTTGTCCCTCTAAGTATGGACTCTAGGTAATTTAGCCCTTGTTCATCAAATACTTCTTTATAGTCCTCTTGTAAAACATTAGCAAAACCAGCAATTGTGACTAAAGGAGATTTTAGTTCATGGACTAATTCTTGAATAAATTTATCTAAGTTCTCTAACTCTTGATTTAAGCTATTTATAGATTTTGAGCTTAATTCAAATATTATTAAAACTAATTTTTCATTATTAAAATCTATTAAATTAATTTTTAATTGATAAGATAAGTTAAAAATTTCCTTTGTACCAATTAAATTACTTTCTCTTAAAAGCTGGTCTTTAACTTCTAATAAATAATTTTTAATTATTAAAGAAAAGTTATTTTCTAAATTTAAGTTAACAAAAAGTTTTTCTGTTACTGGATTAATAGCCAGGATTTCTCCTGATAAGTTAGCTAACAGGGTTGGATTAGAAGAATGTTGAAAAAATAGTAAGAACTGTTCTTTCATTAATTTATTAAGCTTAATTTATTGAGGTTAACAAAAAGTTAAGTTTTAAGATTCTGTTTAAGAATATAACAAAAATAGTAAAAGTTTCATCACAAAAATAAGCTATTAAGTCTAATAAATTTCAAAATATAGTGACAAAAAAATAACCCGGCATTCTAACCGGGTTATTTTTAATATTAACCTATAGTCCTCTAAGGGCTAATAAGAATAAACAAATACTTCTAATTAGTTTATTTACCTAATAAGTACTCTTAGTTAATTACTAATGTTAGTTCAGCTTGACGTACTCTACCAGCACCATCTTGACCAACAAAGACTAGTTTTTGAGTTCCTACAGGTGATTTTTTCTTAAGCTTAACATCAAACATAACTGTACCAGTGCTTGTACTTTGTGATGCTGGACTCTTTAGTTTGATCTTTAAGGCTGCTAAAGTTGCTGCATCAGGAGTAACTGTTACTGCCCCTGTAAAGCCATTAATACGATCTACTTTAACAACAAATTGTCCTGTTTTTCCACGAGTTAAAGTTACTTGTGGACTTGGGAAAGATAAAGCAAAGTCCATAGCAATTATTTCTAGTCTTACTGAAGTAGAACGTACTAATGAGCCAGCAGTACCAGTAATTGTAATATTTGCTGTTACAGCAGGACTATTTTCTGGAGTAGGAATCATTAAAGTAACAGTTTGTCCGGCTGTTATAGTATTTTGCGAGAAAGTAAATGTGCTTAAGACATTTTGATCTGAAGAAGCTGTTAATGTTACAGGTTGGTTAAATCCTGCAAGTGCTTGAAGGTTGACAGCAAAAAGACCTGAAGAACCAGCAGAAATTGATTGTGTAGCTGGGTTAGCAGTTAACATAAAGTTTGGCATTGCAACAACGTTAACTGTAGCAGTAGTACTTCGGACAATTGATCCAGCAGTTCCAGTAATATTTAAGGTGACTGTTCCTGTTTGGGCTGTTGGAGCAGTATTAATTGTCAAAGTAGTATTACCACCAGCAGCAACTATATTGCTAGCAAAACTAGCTGTTACTCCACTAGTTTGAGGTGAAACAGAAACACTTAAGCCTACTTGTTGAGTAAAACCATTTAAGGCATTAGCGTTAACAGTAAAGCTAGTAGCTGAGCCAGCACTAACAGTTTGTGTAGCAGGAGCAATACTTAAATTAAAGTCCCCTTGAGGTACAGCAATAGCAAAGTCAGCATCAGAAGCATCTGATCCCATAAGACCTGTAGAATCAGTAGATGTTACCCTAACACGAGCAGTATTAGTAAGAATTGTAGAAGGTAGTCTGAAGGTAAAGTTACGAACATTTCCAGCTAAACCAGTAGCAACTGGTATTGGGAAAGATTGTCCACCATCAGTAGATAACTCTATACGTTGTACAGAAAGTGATTGTGTAGAGTTAACTGTCCAACGAATTGGTAAATCTCCTCCAGCAGCAATAGTTTCTCTTCCATTAGGAGCATCTACTTTAACATTTACCATTGGTTGAACTGCACCAACAATATAACCAAAGATATTTATTGCAGCCATATCAGCAGCAGTAATATCATCTTTTTCACCAGGTCTTGAGAAAGGATCCATTACACCAATTTTTACATTGCCATTATTTTCTTTTGATTTCCAATGGCTAGCCTGCGCTCTATCACCACCAGAGCCATCTGGACGACCTGTAGAAACTCGTATTTTATCTGTTCCAGTAAAAAATATTTGTTCGCCACCAGAAGAAAGTACTCTTTGTGAAGTACCAAAATTTTGGCTAGTTACTTCTGGACGAAAACGGAAAAGATCCCATACATTAGGAGTAGGTGGAATACTAGGGATTAGTTCTCTTAATCCAACATTAGAAACAAAACCTAATAAATGGCCTATTTCATGTACTGCAACACCTTCAAAATCAGTACTATTACGAGTTATGCCATCAGATGGATCAAAATCATAATTAAAAGCAGAATTAAATCCTATTGAAGGTGGAGGGCCAAAATTTGCCATTTCTGCTGTAGGATTGGCAACAGGGTCAATTAACTGCAAAGCTCTTAATTGTGCTGAGGTACCTTCGCCAGCTCGAGCATCACCCAAATCAGTTGGTAAAGCATTATTTGGTAATGAGTTATAAAAAGCTCTTTCTTGATCAGTTGATGCAGTATCAACTAATCCTTCCTTTAAAGCTACATAAAAGCTATTTGAGCCTAGTTCTTGGCTACGAGTTGAGCCAATAACACCTGATGGGTAAGGTGTACCAAAACGGGTAGTTCCAAAATCCACATCCACTATAATTGTAATAGGTGATTTAATGATTGCTTCCCATCTAGCAGCAGCTTTCATAAAAGAGGCTTTAGCTTCAGGAAACCGATCTAATTGAGAAGTACCACGTAAAATTATGGTTAAACCATCGTCTGCATTAGGTTGGATCTTAGCATCTTGTAATTCTAAGTGATTAATTTGACGTAAGTCATCAGCTTTAAATGCTTGATTTTCAAAAGAAAAAATACCTCTTTCCGTCTCATTAGCATCACGACAACCTAATAAACCATTTTCAGCCTGGTAGCGAACCCACATTTCAGAGTGTTCTGAGGCTTTTAAGTTTTTTATTTTAGAAACCTTAGGTTTTTGTCCTAGATTATTGGCTGAAGATACTAAACTTTGATAACTAACAACACTAATGATAGTTATCACCATTGCAAAAATAGATAAAAGATGACGCTGATAAGGCTTATAATTCATCTTCCTCCTCCTAATAGTAAATATTATTGTTAAAATTGTTAAATAAGTGAGTTAATAATTAAGATGGTTAAATAGTTTAATAGGTCTGCTTTAATTTTTCCAGTCTTAGCAAAAACAAATACCAAATTCCAGCAAATGCGCTATTATAAAACCACTCATTTTATTTAGAAGCTTAAATCAAAGTCTGATTTAAGTAAAATTAATTTATCTAATATTAGGTTATTTTCTTTGGAGGTAAGCTAAATAAATGTTTAAAGCCTTCCTATCTTTACTAGTCTTATTGCTACTAAGCATTCAAATACAAGCACAAACTAAAAAATCTGCTGAACTTTTAACTTATGATTTAACAAAAGGGGTAGTTGATAAAGATAAAATTAACCCTCTACAAGATGAAGGCCCTGTTTTTATTTCTCCACAAAATTCTATTATTAAGCTTCAGCGTCAAGTAGAACTAAGGTTGCTTCCCCAAGGCTTTGTTCCAGCTTTAGAAACAGAATTAGATTCTTCTCGTCGTCAACTTCTTCGATATGGATTTGCTTATTATCGTGATAATGAAATTCCTGGATTTGGTGATTTTAGAGATATTATTGTTCCAATACGCTTAGATTCTACTAATGGCTTTTTAGATATTAAATTTTACCGACGTATTTTAATTGTGCCTCCAGCTTTTGATTTTCCAGAAGATCGTACATCTTTAGCCGTTTTACCTCAAGATGAAGGTAGTGCATTATTACTGTTTCTAGAAGGAACAACACGTAAATTTCTACTTAGCTTAAACCGCTTATTTGATGATCCACAAATGATTAATTTTTTAGCTTTTGACGAGGTTCAATCAATACAATCAGATCAAGAATTTAAGAAATTTATTATTTTTACTCGTGGAAGTTCTGACCGTAGTAGTTTATTTGTTTCCGTCACTGACCCAACATTAACCCCAATTTCACAAGGTGTTGAACTAGCTAAAGACTTACCAATAGATAACCAAGTTTATATATTTAAGATTTTTCCAGGTACTGAACCTCAATTTCGTGGTGCTGCTGTACCACCTAAAAACCCAATACCAACCAAAACTAAAGAAGACTAGCCCTGAAGCTAGTCTTCTTATCAGTCAAAATTTAATCAAAAATATTCTACTGCCCCGTGTTATTTGTAATGCTTGATAATCCTGGGGTTTTTAGCACATAAATCCCACCTGAAAAAGAACCAACATAAACTCGATCAGCATCAAAGTTGTCAAAACTAATTGCACCTATTCGATTAGAAGTTATTTGTCTATCTATTTGATAGAAATTTTCTCCTGCATCAGTCGAAAGATAAACACCACCATTTCGATAATCTCCTACAATAATTACATTAGGATTTTTACTACTAAAGCGCACTGCAATTGGTTCTCCATAAGGGATACCTTTCCCACGACGTTGCCAAGTCTTAGCCCCATCATTAGAGAAAAAACAAGTAGTGTCAGTTGTCACCATTATCACATTACCATTATGTGGACTAACATTGATAGCTTGTACTACAGGATTAGTATCATTAATTGGTATAATCTGCCAGGTTTTTCCATTATCAGACGAGCGATAAAGCCCTTGTTGAGTTCCTGCATATAAAACTTTTTCTTTAGAATCAAAGGCAACAGAAAGGATTTTTCCATTGTAATTAGCAACATTAAGTTTTTCTATTCGTCCGTCTTCGTTAACTTGATAAAGACCTGACCAGGCAGCTACTAAAAGGCTTTTATTTGCGTCGTTAGCAATAAGTTCTACAACTCTTTGAGTAATGTTAGCACTAGGTAGAGGTTTTTTAGATTTAGAAGCAACATTTTTTGTTTTATAAGTTTTTGTAGTTTTGTTTGGGGTAGTTTTGTTTGGGGTAGTTTTGCTTGGGGTGCTTTGGATTGGTACAGATTTTCCAGTTATTCTTACCCAAGATTCCCCACGATCCTTGGAAAAGTAGAGTCCTAAATTAGTACCAGCATAAAGCAATTTTTCA
Organism: Blastocatellia bacterium; assembly: GCA_016713405.1. Classification (NCBI taxonomy): domain Bacteria; kingdom Pseudomonadati; phylum Acidobacteriota; class Blastocatellia; species Blastocatellia bacterium. Next base: position 65,525 of record JADJPF010000004.1, on the reverse strand, counting down.
TCCCAAGGAGATTGATAAATTGAATAAATATCTTCATTAGCTAAACCCTTAGAAGATAATTTCCAACTACTTCCTCCATCAGTACTTAAGTATAAACCTCCGTCAAAACCATTAAAAAGAGCGGCTGCATAAATTCGCCCTGAAACTGAACGATCAGAGAGCAGTGCAGAGATTTGACGATTAACAAAACCATTATTGCTAGCTTGGAAACTTTCTCCTGCATTATCACTAACCCAAACTCCTCCAGATTTCACACCTAAGTAAATACGATTAGGATTACTTGGATGAATAGTAATAGAGTTAACAATTGTGCGGATTGAACTCATCAATCTCCAGGTTTGTCCAGCATCAGTAGTTTTCCAAAGTCCTTCTGTTGTTCCAGAGTAGATAATTTGGTTATTGGTTGGGTCAGGATAAATAATATGTGTACGTCGGCTAGTAAATGGAATACCTTGGTATTTTGTCCAGGTAGTAGCCCCATCTTTACTATTGTAAATACCACTACAAGCACTTGCATAAATATTATTATTATCCGTAGGGTCAATAGTAATGGTAAAAATATCTGAATCATCAATAAATTGCTGTTTTTTCTCTGTAGGGTGGCCTTTAACACAAACCCAATCTTTACCACCATTATCAGTACGCCAAGGTAAATGTTCTGTGCCTAGGTAAACAATATTAGGATTTTTTGGATCAATAGCAATAGAATGTAAGCGTTTTATATCTGGGTGATTTTCTGGTGAAAACCTACTCCAGCTAGTTCCAGCATCATGGCTAATGTAAGCCCCATCTATAGCAGCAGCAATTAATAAATTAGCATCTGTTGGAGCAATAGCCAAAGCACGAACAGAATGTTTATTCATTGCTGTTAATTCCTGCCAAGTGTCTCCGCCATCGGTGCTTTTATAAATTGTTCCATCAACATCATTTGCTAAAGACCAAAGAGGAACATAAATAATTTTGGGACTTTTGTTATCAATTATAATTTTATCTACCACATAACCTGGATGATGAAAAGACAGTAGTCTAGTCCAGCTTTTAGCTGCATTGGTTGAACGATAGATTTGGCCGTCATTTGTGCCTATAAATAATCTATTAGCATCAGCAGGATCTATAGCTAACGCCCTTACATCTCCCCCATCTGGCCCTACTTCTGACCAAGTAAAATTAGCTGTTACTTCTGGATCTATATAAGCAAAAGCTAAACTATTAAAAGTCACCAAAAATAAAAATACTAGAAAAAATCTCCAAACCTTTACCATTCTTTAACTCCTGAAAAGTTTTGTATTAATTATATTTATTTACGTATGATTAAAAGACAAAAGCGTCTGAACGTAGCCCATCAGTTGTAATTAAAACCAGCCTATTTGTGTTAGCAGCCTTATTTAAGTTTAATTTCTTTTTGTTTCCTTTAAGAGATAATTCGCTATCACTAATAAGTTTAATTGGTTGAGTGATAAGTTTAGCGTTTATTTCAACCTGAATACTAAATTTTACACCTAATGCTTTTATAGTTAGTGATTTAGCTTTCTTATCATAATTAGCACTGTTAATTGTAGGTGCTGTTAAAGCATTTTCACTCCAAGCAATTAAGGCTTTAGGGCTTGAGCCACCTGTAATTGTAGTTTCAAATACTACTTGATCTTTTTCTGTAAGGATTGCCCCTAGCATAGCACAATTAAAAGTTGCATTATCGGCAAATACTCCACCTAAAGGGGTTGGTTCTCTATGACCAACAATTTTAATAATTTTGCCATCCTTAAAGTAAAACAAACCATAAATAGTTTTTGTAGTCCCGCCACGAAAAACAAACCGGTTATTATTGATTAAAGCCCCATGAGCAGGAGTTAATGAAATTGATAAACCTCGGAAAGTTCCTCCATCTGGAGCAGAATCACCATTAGCAACAAGTTTTGTAATTTTGTTAGTTTCTGCTGAATATAAATAAATGCCGTCGCTACTACCAATTTTACCGCTAAAAAGTATCTCTCTTTTATCATTTAAGTAGCGACCCGAAGACAAAACCATGTCTAGTTTTTCTCCATCAACAGTTGTGTCACCTGAACCAACAACTTTCTTTACCTGTCCTTGTGAAAACAAATAAATAGCTGGTTTGTTAGGTTCTAGCTCTGTTGCAGCAGAAAATAGCACATCACCTTGGTCATTAATTGCTGGAACCGTTTGAAGACTTATCTTTAATTTAGTTCCATCAGCTAAGATATCTCCATTAGCAACCACTTTATTGATTTGATCATTTTTTATAGTAAAAATGCCTACATCACTACTACCATCAGCAACAGAGGAAACTAGCGTTACTTCGCCATTGTTATTAAAGGTAAATAAGCTAGAAAGGGCTAAGTCTACAAAAACACCTCCTATAGGCGTTTTTGTTCCATCAACTATAACTTTGTTTATTTGACCATCAGAAGCTATAAATAATCCGCCAAATAGGTTTTGTGATAAAGTCCCGCTAAATAAAACATCTCCACGATCATTAATTTTAGGAAATGTTATCTTTAGTAAATCTAGCCCGCTTAAGCCTGGGATAGGCGTACCCCGTTTAGCTAATATTTCAGTAGTTGGATTACTAAAAACATTCCTAGTGATAAATAGCCTAATCTCTTTACCATCTGTGCCTAAATAAGCTACTTCTCCTCTGCTATTAATACTAGGTTGATTTAGAGCAGCAATTAAGCTGCTATCAGGTGCTTGATCACCTAATTTATTAACTACTTTCATATTAGTAACTTGTGAAAAGCCTACTATACTAGTAAGACATATTAAGATAATAGATAGTAAAAAAGATTTCATAAAACCACCTTAAACTTAAGACTAGAGATAGACTTCTATCATTAAGCACTTAAAAGCTAAATAGATCAAGTAGGATTTAGGGCGTTTTGGTTAATATTTTGTTAGAAGCTAATTATTGGTTTTTTACTGCCAAGCTGTTAAATTGATCTAGCAAAATCAAGCGTGTTTTTCAGCAACTAGTAAAGTAGCTTTAATAGAAATATCAAAATCATATCCATTGCGCTCTGTGTCAATAATTGATGTTAAAGCTTCATTAACAGCTTTTACAGAGTTTTTTGGCACAATACTAAACCATTTTTCTAGCATAAAGTGTTCTATTAGCGGAGATTGAAAAAATGCTTCAGCAGTTTCAAAAAGAAATTCTGTTTTTTCTATATAACTAGTTATAGATTTTAGTCCAGATTCTTTTAGTAATTGTTCTAGCTCTAAAATTGTAGCACGCTCATTAATTAAAGCTTCTAAATTAGAAAATAGTTTCTCTGACAATTGGCAGTTATAAAGTGCTTCCCAAAAAACTGAAAAAAATTCATCAAAACTACCTCTAGTTATGTCATAAACAACTATTTTAGCTCCAGGTTTTGCTACTCTTATTAATTCTGGTAGTTGTTTTGCTAGTTTATCTGCTGCGGCCAAAGAAACATCGGTAATTACCATATCAAAACTATTATCAGCAAAAGCCAAAAACAAAGTATTGGCAGCCCAAAAATTTAAGTTATCTAATTTTGCTATTGTGGCTTTAGCTTGGGCAAGTTTAATTATTTCCAAGCTATCATCAATTGCTGTTACATTACCTTTTCCAGTCAAATGTTTTGCCAGTTCAATAGCATGACCACCTGTACCACAGTTTATATCTAATACATGTCCGGTTTGAGGTATACCACATTTTTCATCAAACAATGTATCAAAGTGATTTCGCCAAGTTGGTACAAGGTAAAGGTCATATAAATAAGCTATTTCTTTAGTATCTTTAATCATTTACAATTCCTTTTTTGTTTCTATAATCTTTCTACAAAGTAAATTTGAATTTATTTCTACTTTTATTTTAATATTTAGCTAACTCTTTTCTTATAAATATTTTGCGCAATTGTTTAGCAATGTTTATTTTTGGGGAGATTATCAGAAACAAAACTTAACTTAAAATAGTTTTTACCAGAAAAAACCAAAATGTCAGACCCTATTATTTATTTATCACAAGATTATTTTCTCTCACCAATGCAATTAACTGATAAAGCAGCACATGTTGAATGGCTAAATGAAGCCGAGTTTCATCAAAATATGGATAATATTACTAGTCCTTTTACAGAAAATGATGCTGAGGAGTGGCTAAAAGGCTTAGAATCAAAATTTCTTGAACAAAAACCTATGATTTTGGCAATTCGTCGCTCAAGCGATAACAAATTAATAGGTAGCATAGGGATTTATCACTCTGAACCAAGTAGCACGCAAGTTGCAGAAATTGGTTATTGGCTAGCAAAACCCTATTGGGGACAAGGTATTATCTCACAAGCTATTCAAGCATTTATTAAATATAGTTTTGAAGAACTAAATGTATTACGTATTTTTGCAAAAGTATTTAATAAAAATATTAGTTCGTGGCGCGTTTTAGAAAAAGCTGGTTTTAAGTTAGAAGGTATTCAACGCCAACATGTTTATAGAGAAGGCGTATTTTTAGACGACCGACTTTATGGACTACTAAAATCTGATTGGTTAGCTAAATAAGTTTATCTACCTTAGCCTATAAGATAACTAGCAAGATAAAAAGATAAAAATTTTTGTTAGTGATTTATTTCTTGCTCTATTAACTGTTTAATTATCAATAGTATAAATTTATATATTACAAAAAACTATTCCTGGCATTGTGGTTGCTAAAAGGGGGTTTGGATAGAGAATATCCAAACCGATTGCTGGCAGGGTTAGGAGCAATCAACCATATTGGTTACTATCACCCATTGCGGTAGTGACTCAGACATGCCAAATCTGGAAAATGCTTGTCCTCCAAATAAACCCTGCTACGGCTAAATCTTAAAAATTAATAAAAATAAGCTAGTAATATAACTAACTGTAGGTGTTATTATGGTAAAAAAAGAAATCATTATAAAAGACACTCATAGAGGGCTTTACTATCAAGATGGTGTACTAACTAAAGTGTTACCAGCGGGTCGCTATGAAATACTAGAGCAGCATAAATCTAAGATACTCAACTACTTATTTCCACGCCCTAAAGTAGAAGTAATTTTAGTAAGCGTTCAAGAAAGGGATTTAACCATTAAAGGTCAAGAAATTTTGACATCCGACAAGGTAGCTATAAGAGTTAGCATTATTGTCCAATTTAGAGTTACCAACCCCCAAGCTGCTATCCATATGGTGACTAATTATGAAGAACGTATTTATAGCGATGTCCAACTAGCAGCACGTCGCTCATTAGCTTCTATGACGCTAGAGGAAATTCTAACTAATCGTAATCATCTTAGCGAAGAAATTCTACATGAAGTAAAAGAGTCTGCTAGCGGTTATGGTGTAGCAATTTTACGGGCAGATGTTAAGGATTTAATTTTCCCCGGTAATTTGCAAGAGATTATGAATAAGGTGTTAGCGGCTGAGCGTATGAGCCAAGCCCAAATGGTAGAAGCACGAACAAAGGCAGAAGTACAAAAAATTGATGCTCAAACCAGAGCAACTAATCAACAATTAGAAGCAGAAACCGCAGCTAATGCTAAACTTTTAGTAGCCCAAGCTGAAGCTGAAGCACTAAAAATAAAAACTGAGGCTGATGTTAAAGCTCTACAAGACCGTGAACAAGCAGCACAAGCTTATAGCACTTACCCAGCACTTCTAAGACTACGCGAGCTAGAAACACTTTCAGACCTTTCTAAAACAGCTAATGCTCGTATTTACATAGGATTTGATAAACATTTAGCCAAAAACGATGAATTAGAAAAGTAACCTTAAAACTATAACTTATTAATTCCATTAATATTACCAGTGTATACCTAGGCAATATTAATGGAATTTTTAGTTTTTCCTCTATCAACCGAATAATAACTAAGCAACTTTAATATTATGTTATACAAAATTCTACCGATAAAATCGTTTTATTAGCTTGAAAAATTTTTCAGAGTAGGAAAAAATGGGCTAAATTCCAATCCTAACAAAAAAGGAATAAATATGGCTAAAAATAAGTTTCTGAGTGAAGACATGTTTGAAGCAATGGGTGATTACCCGCTAGAATACCGCATTTGCCATTTACTTTTATGGTTTTGTGCTGTTGATGGTGAGCTTTCAGAAGAAGAGATAACAGGCGTTGCAGCCTATGTGCAAGGTGTTATAGATGCCTTAGGTGTAGATTCTGACGTAGAAGAAGTGTTAACAGGATGTTTACAAGACATTAGTGATGATCCTAACACGGAATTACTAGAAGAAACTATTGAAATCTTTGCTGATTATTTTCCAGACGAAAAGCTAGCAGAGCTAGTTAATGGAATTGAAGATGTTGTTAGCTTAGATGAGCTTTCTGACGATGAAGCAGAATTTCTTACACATATAAGAGATTCTTGGGGTGTAGAGGAAAAACCTAGGCAAAAATCTAGTGAGAAAAAGTCTGTTGTTAAGAAAAAGAAAAAAGCTAAATAATTCAGTTTATTTAGCTTAGTTAATAGAAAAGAAAAAGCTTATAGAGATTAAATAATTTCTATAAGCTTTTTCTTTGCAGCTAAAACACCTTAATTAAGAGTGTTTTAGCTGCAAAATTGCGTCTTTCAAAATTCTATTATGGTCAAAAGCCAGCTTAGTAGGAAAAGGGTTAATTTTTATCCAACGAGCATCACAAGCATCATCATTACCTGCAATAGGTGTTTTAGCTAGCTTATCAGGCAAAAGTAGTGCAAAAACAGTTGAACGACTCCAAGCCTGCGGGCTATCACGTGGATCACGTCCTTCACCTTCATAACTACCAACATAAATCAATTCTGACTCTAAATGCTTGATATCTAAACTAGTTTCCTCCAGTAGTTCTCTTACACAAGCTTCACGAGCAGTTTCTTTTCCTGCCTTCCAATATGTTCCACGTGGAGCATCCGTTAGCTGAAAACCTCCAGGTAATGCCCATTTCCCAGGCTCTGCCATAGCATCATCATCACGACGAATTAGCAAAACTTCCTTTTCTTTTGTTTCAGGATTATTACGAATTAAAACAATGTCTACCGTAAGATTTGCTCCTAAATGCCAATAAGGTTCATTGGTTGAATGCCAAGGTTTGTTATATTCTAAAGCTAACAACACCTCTTTAGCACTAGTAAATGCACGTTCTGGGCGTTGTTCAGCATGCAAAGAACTTGCCCCTTCTGGGCCTTTCATAAGTAAGTAATTTAATCTAAGATTATTAGCGGCTTGTATTTCATCACTAACAATATTGCCTCCACCAATAAATAGACATATAGCATGGTGCTCTTTCATAAGCTGATAAAGTCCTGCTGCTTTATCATAAAGGTCTTCAGCCACAATACAGGCGTGTGTAGCACTATTTTTTTCTAGCCACAATGGAGGGGTTTCTTTTACCAAAGTAGCTAGCACAGTAAAACCTAAAGGCATTGCTCGTTGCTCTACAACATTAGCAATTCCTCGCTTAGTTCCACCAATAACAATTACTACCATTTTAGGATCAAGCTGTGCAAATAGCTCGTCTAAAAGCTGATAGATTTTTTCTTGTTGCTCTAGGGAAATTTTCTCCCAGCTTTTATACCATGCCCCAGCAATTGAAATAACTTGCTTTCCTTTTAATAAGTTATTAACCTCTTTATCATTTAATAAAGTGATTCCTATTTCTTCTAAACGATTTAATAAAGCTTGATCTCTGGCAACTTTAGCGGATTGTTTAAGTGCTAAAACTTCTGGTGTGTAATATTTTTTAGGTAAATCTCTTGGCACAGAAAAATTTACTTGTTTATCTTTATCCCAAACCTTTCTTTTAAGTAAATATGCTTTTTCAGTTTCTTGAATTTTGGCTAAATCTTCTTTAGTAACACCTGCAAGTAAAGCTGCTTGAACTTCACTATTTGCTGCTGTTTGGTAGATTCCATAACCATCAGTTCCTAGTACAACAGCTATTTCTTGGTCTAAATATTTTTTTATAGGTACTTCGCGGGTTGTTTGAATATTATTTAGTGCTAGATTGGAATTAAGATTAAACTCTACTATTGCTTGTATGTTTTTTAACTCTCTTAAAGTCTGCTCATCAACGCCAAAAAGCCCATGTCCAATTCTTAATTGCACTTTATAATTTTTAGTTAACTCCATAGCAGCACGAATATTTTCAGGGTGTGCTGGATTTTCTCCAGCATGCACTCGGATAACAAAACCTGGATAATTTTGGTCAGCCCATTTTGCAATTTCTGTAATTTGTTGTGCAAAAGCATAAGTTGAATTAGTTTCATGCCCTAGAAAATCTACCCCCACTATATAAGGACTAGCTGACATTTGCTTAAGCTGTTCTATATAATCTAAATCCCATTCTAAATCATCACTACGACCAATAGCAGCCAAAAACCTAATTGTTAAACCTGTTTCCTTCTCTATTTTAGGAAGTTCTTTATGTAGTAATTCTAAATAACTAGAGTAAATAACATTAGCAAAAGAAAGCTCAATATATTTAACAGCCATTCTTTGATAATCTTTAGCAATTTGCCAACAAAGAGCAATAAAGGTTTTTATATTTTTTGTAATAGGAGAGCGTAACTTATAAATTTTCTCCATTCCAACAAAAGGAACCCGACGATCTAAAGGAATAGACAAACGTTGGACTAAAATATTTTGTAATTCTGTTGATAAATTAGCTAAAGGTAGAGGTTCTTTTTCTATAGTATGAATGCCTGCAAGTTCAAGTATTTCAATAGGATAACTAAGATTATATTCTCTCCCAATCCTAATTAAATCTTTTGCAGAAACACAACCTGCAAAATGTGTGTGTAAGTCTGTAGTAATTACATTAGATAAATTTGCTGCTATTTCTTTGACTGGATGAGGAAAACCATTTTGAGCTAAAAAGCGGGTTTCAAAAGGTGAAAGTGTGTAATAAGTGTCTATAATTAGTGATAAATCTATAATCTTAATAGTAGCTAATTTTATCTGCTCAAATTTACCTAAATAAACAATGATAATTTCATTTGTTAAAGGAAAAGCTGTTTGGTCTAATTCGCTCATAAAACAGAGCTTTTGTTCTTTTAGCTGAAAAAACAAATTTTGCTTAAAATTATTATGTAAAGTAGAACGACGATCTAAACCATTATGAGCTAATTTAATTAGCAATTTATCCTGCGCTAAAAAAAAATTTCTAAGTAATGTTCAGAGTATTTATCTAAGGATAATTTTTTAACTTCCATTTTATTTGCTTAAACTCTAGCAATATTTCGCAAGAATTTGTTTTTTACACACTTATTAAACCAAAGCTAATTATTAAACTATTGAAAATGCAATGTGTTAGCAAATTAGCTCTATTGGCATAGTTTTTGTTTATTAACAAAAATTAGAAATTTTGAATAAGGAGATAATTACCATGTTTAGTTATAAATTAATCAACTATATCCTAGCAATATTTCTAATACTATGTTCTTTTACTGCTAACAATTTGACATATGCTCAAACATCAGCAGAAACCATCAAGACAATTACCGTAACAGTAAAAGAAAAGAAAAATCGTTTTGTTCCTGAGTTACAAGCAAGTGATTTTCAAGTTTACCAAGATGGGGTCTTATCACCAATAGTTTTTGTTCAACCTAGCAATCAAGCACCTCTAAATCTAGCAGTAGTGATGCAAGAGGGTTTAGAGCAATTTAATTTAGAGATTAATAGCATTAAACAATTTATTACCAATTTGCCTACAGGTTCAAAAATAATGGTAGTTTATGCTAAAGATAATTTTGTTACTGTTGCCCAAGAATTTACCACTGATTTAACGCAAGCAGCCAGCAAAATCCGTGTAACAGATTCTTTTAGTAGTTTTGCTGTTAATCCTTATTGGGACTTAAAAGGAGTCTTGCCTTATTTTAACGGCCTTGAACAAGAACGTAATGAAATATTATTTATTTCTGATGGTTTTGACCCTTCTAATGGCAAATTTTCTACAGCAACTTCTAATCTTTATTTAGACCAAGTAATGAGAGAAGCACAAAAAAACAATGTAGTAATTTTCTCGATTTTTGCACCTTCCGCTAGAGTAAAAAATTTCTTTGCTCAAAATACCGGAATTAATTCTCTTATTTACTTAAGTGAACAAACAGGAGGACAAGCTTTTTATACTAATTCTGGTTATGTAACTTTTGATGTCCCATTACAAAAATTTGCACAACTGCTTAAACAACAATATGTTATTTCTTATATAAGTAGTGGGATTGGTAAAAAATACTATCAAGTCAAAGTTACTACAGATTTTTCTAACTTAACAGTTTTAGCTACAAAGGAGTTTCATTTTTAACTTCTAAGTTAGCAATTTATATGGCTAAGTGTAGTTGTGAGTTGACTTAAGAGACTCATATAATGGGAGTATGAAAAAATCATTACTAGGTATATTTAGCGCGATAGTTACACCGTTTGATAAAGACGGACAATTGGATATTACTGCATTAAAAACTAATTTCTCTCGCTGGCAAACAACTCCGCTAGCAGGTTATTTGGTTTTAGGTTCAACTGGTGAAGTTGTTCATTTAGATGAAACAGAAAAAATTGAAGTTTTAACAGCGGCCCGCGCGTCAATTTCCAATGATAAAACAATGATTGTTGGTACTGGACTTCATTCTACTGCTGCAACAATAGCTTTTACTAAGCTAGCGGCTGAATGTGGGGCAGATTACGCGCTAGTTGTTAGTCCACATTATTTTAAAAGCTCAATGACAGCTTTGGCCTTAAGTGCTTATTATCAAGCGGTTGCAGACACTAGCCCTATTCCGGTATTGCTTTACAGTGTCCCTCAATTTACTGGCATAAGTCTAGCTCCAGATTTAATTGGAAAATTATCTGAACATCCAAATATTGTAGGAATTAAAGATAGTTCTGGAGATATGAAAGCTTTAACGCAAACCATTAGTTTAGTTAAAGATAGCTTTATGGTTTTAACTGGTAGTGCGCCAATTCTCTACCCTGCTTTAAGTATTGGCGCACAGGGTGCAATTTTAGCTGTTGCAAATTTTGTCCCTGAGCTTTGCAGCCAAATTTTTCAAGCTGTAATAGATAAAAACAATGCTAAAGCGCGGGAACTTCAATTAAAACTTTTAGTTCTATCAGAACAAATTGCTAGCCGCTATGGTGTTGGTGGTATTAAATATGTAATGGATTTACTAGGTTATAAAGGTGGAACTGTACGTAGCCCACTTCTAATGCCAGATAACAATGCTCAAACAGCAATCAAATCTTTGCTACAAAATACAAATATTTAACTGCATTAATACGTCAGGTAAAATAATGTTATCAACCTTAACAAAATGCCCTAAAAATGTAATTTTGCCAGTATACCTTAAAATTCTTATTTGTATCGTTTTGTTAATTTCTTTTTCAACACCCGTTTTAGCCCAGCAAGAAACGGATGAAAACCCTTTTGCCAACTTTGAAACCATCATTCTACCTAATGGCTTAAAAATCTGGTACAAATATCTGCCAAATGATACTAACGTATCTATTAGCGTCAATATTCCTTACGGCTCAGATCAAGATCCTATTGGTAAAGAAGAACTAGCACATTTTACTGAACATATGCTTTTTAGTGACCATCTTGGTCGAACAGAAGAGCAAATAAAAAAAGAAATAGAAGATTTAGGTGGTATTCGTAATGCAATAACTTTTTTTGACCACACTTTTTATTTTGTGCGAATTAATAAAAAACACGCACCATTTGCACTAGATTGGCTCTATAAAGTTATTTCACCCCATGAAATGAATGAACAAGTTGTAGAACGTCAGCGCGAACCAATAGCACTTGAAGTTGGTGCGCGACCAAGAGAGCTTTTTGACTGGATCAAGGTTTATTACTTAAGTTCCCCTTGGCTAAAACAACCAGACTTTTGGGGTCGGGAATTTGGCGAACAAGCTTTTCCTACACGGGATGATTACCCTTATCAAAGCCTAAATCAAATTACTGCTAAAGACTTAAAAGAGTTTTATGATACTTATTACACTCCAACAGCTATGACTTTAACAATAATTGGCGATATTGACCGTAGTAAAATGCTAGAACAGGTCAATGCTACATTTGCTAATTTAGCTTCTCGAACAGCCCCACAACTATTAACTAAAACAACTGATCCAGGACGTTTTTGGCAACAATATAAATGGGATATTCGTCCTAGTGTTTCTTACTATAATGCTTTTAAGATCTATAATCTAAGCCAAAAAGAACTATTAGGTTTAATGTTTATTAGCCAATTTTTACAAAACCGCTTAAATGATCGTTTGCGCTTTGGTGATAGAAAAGCTACTTATGGTTTTGGGGTTTCAGTAGCACAACGTAGCCCAATAGCATTACTTCAAATTTATGGAAACCTTAAAGAAAGTGAATATAATTTTGCTCGTGAGCTTATAGATAAAGAAATTGAAGCCTTGCGTAAAGCCACTCTTACAGATCAAGAATTTGAAACAGAAAAAGCAATAATAATACGTAAACTAAAAGTAACTAATAGTAAAGCTCAAGATTTAGAAAACTGGGCCAATTACCGTTTCTATAACACACAACATCATAAAGACTTCCCAGATGTAGTTAAGGTGTTTGAAGCAATTACTAAAACAGATATAGAAACACTTGCAAATCAATATTTAGTTAATAACCGTCAGATGCTAGAAGTTAGCTCTATTTCCCCATTAAGCCAAGGTCAAATTTTTATAATTGTTGCACTTTTATTAATTCTTTCTACGGCTGCTACAAAACAATATTTGTTAAAACCATTAAACATGAGTAATTTACGTTATGTAGCTCGATTTCAAATGTCCTTAGCAGTCCGTCTACTGATGTTACTAGGATTTCTTGGGCTAATAATTATCTTAGGTCAAATATTTTTACTTCTTTATCATTTTGTTGCTTATAAATTTACTCTTCAAATTGAAAATTTTTGGTTGCAATGGCTAATTTATTCTTTGATAGGAATGATAGGGGTGTTTTTATTTATAACTTTACTTGCATATTGGCCTAGTAAATTACTTTTATTTAAGAACGCTATAGCAATAAAATATCTTTCCTACCGTGCAGTAATCATTCCTATAGACACTATTAAAGATGTGTCACTACAGAAATTTCCTAGTGTTTGGCTTTCTCGTAGGTTATGGAAATGCCTACCTTTAACACTTGGATTATTTACACCAGGAATTTACTTAAATCTTAATAATGGCTGGTCATATTTTTTCCAAATACGTGATAAAGAAGAATTTCTAAACTTATTAACTGAACTTCAGCAAAAAGAGTCCAAACAATAAGCTTTAAGCTTTATCCTAAGCTATAAACTATTTTAGTAAAATTTTCGTAAGCCAGCACAAGTTTTAGTATTTAACTTAACGACAACAAAGGATTTAATGTGAATCAATCCCAAACATCTTTGTCAACTTTAACTAAAATACCTTTTAACCAAATACCTCATACTTCTAAACTTTTATTAGATTACTGTTCAGAAAAAGTAAATAATTTCTACCCATCACTAGAAAACAACACAGAAGAACCTATTTTTTCTACTAATTTACTAAATTCCCTGCTTAAAACCTCCTCTAAGCTTATCAGACGTTCTTATCAACGTGAGCAAGTTGCAAATGCTTTATTAGAACAAAACCTGCGTTTTGGATCAGGAGAAAAGACGCTAAAAAACATTGAGTTACTACGCGAGTCCGAGACTGTAGCAGTAATAACAGGTCAACAAGCAGGATTATTTAGTGGGCCACTTTTTACCATTTATAAAGCCTTAACAGCTATTAAATTAGCAACAGAGCTTTCTAAAGAAGGACAAAAAGCTATTCCTATTTTTTGGATTGCCAGCGAAGATCATGACTATAAGGAAGTTTCCCACTTTAAAGTTATTAATCGAGATGGGCAACTTACAACAATTTCTCATCAAGCCCAGGGTGAATTAGACTTAACACCTGTTGGAAATCTTCGTATTTCAGAAGAAGTTATAGAAAATATTAATTCCCTACTTTCTAGTCTTCCACAATCAGAGTTTATTGATGAGCTAATAAAAGATTTAAAAGATTCTTACTCTGCCAACTTAGGTTTTGCTGAAGGTTTTGCACGACTGCTAGCCAAAATTTTTGCTAATTATGGTGTAGTATTGCTAGATGCACAAGATAAAAACTTAAAACCCATTGCAAGTCCTATTTTTGAAACAGTTTTGCACAAATCAAAAGAAATTGCTCAAAGCTTAGTTAATCGTAGCCAAATACTAGAAAAATCTGGCTATCACGCCCAAGTGCATACTAGCTTGGATATGGTGCCGCTTTTTCTACTAGAAAATAATCATCGTCTAGCTCTACGTCAACAAGATGAACAATTTAGCTTAAAACACAGTAGTCAAACTTATACTAGCAATCAATTACTAGATAAATTACATAATGATCCTACTTTATTTAGCCCTAGTGTACTATTGCGGCCAATTGTACAAGATTATTTACTTCCTACGGTTGCTTATATAGGTGGGCCAGCAGAAGTAGCTTATTTTGCTCAAATTAGCGCAATTTACCCACTATTTCCTGTTGAGTTTCCTGTAATTATTCCACGTGCAGGGTTTACAATTATTCCTAATCGAGAAAATAATTTATTAAAGAAATGGGAGTTAAACTTTACAGACCTTTTTGCAGGTTTGGAACACACTAAACATCAAGTAATTGAACATCTTTTAGACAAAAATACTATTTCTACTTTTGATGAAACTGAGTTATTGATTAACCAACAACTAGATAAATTAAGCGATAATTTATTGAAGGTTGACCCAACTTTAGCAGAAGCATTAAAAGGAGGAAGAGAAAAAATCTTTTATCAATTACATCATCTAAAAACTCGCTTTATTAATACCAATGCCAAACGAGAAGAAACGCTTGTACGCCAAATTGAAAAGCTCTTTACTCTACTTTATCCAAATAAAAATCTTCAAGAACGAGAGTTAAATATTTATTATTTTTTGGCTAGATATGGCTATGATTTTACAAATACAATTTATAAAAACTTAGACCTAGATTTTACTGCTCACAAAATTTTATATATTTAAAAAACAACGGGGTTAGTTGATAGACTAACCCCGTTGTTTTCACAATAAATACTTGTTTTAGCCAACATTTTCACATAAAAACCATAACAAATTCATGTTCTTCTGTGACATAAAGTTCATGACAAATAATGTTTTTATGTTGCGCAGCAACTTCCCCCATTTTATTTTCTAGTGCAGCAATATCAGTAGCAATATCAGCTTTACCTAAACTAACAGAAGTTATATTAACTGGAATCGAGGGCTGATTCTCTGCATAACCAAGTGTCATAATTATTTGTTTTGTTGCTTCTAAATATTCAATACCAATACTTTTAGCTGCTACTTTAGAATTAATAACAAATTCTTCCATCTGTTTAGCTAGCTCATTAGTAGCAGAATGATTGCCAACAAAAAGCTTAAATTTACTATGTACTTGTTCTTGACTCATTAAAATATTCTCCTAAAAATTTATTGATTCATTGAAGATAAAAACTCAGCATTAGACTTAGACTTAGAGAGTCGTTCAAGAATTAATTCCATAGATTCTACAGGAGATAAAGGATTTAATACTCGTCTTAAAATAAAGATTCGGTTTAAGTCCTCTTTAGGTATTAATAACTCTTCTTTACGTGTTCCAGACTTATTAATATCAATAGCTGGGAAGATACGTTTTTCTACTAGTTTACGCTCTAAGTGAATTTCCATATTACCAGTACCTTTGAATTCTTCAAAAATTACATCATCCATACGAGAGCCTGTATCAATCAAGGCTGTAGCAATAATGGTAAGCGAGCCACCTTCCTCAAGATTTCTAGCAGCACCAAAGAAACGTTTAGGTCTTTGTAGAGCATTAGCATCAACACCGCCTGAAAGAATTTTTCCTGAAGGTGGAACTGTAGCGTTATGAGCGCGTGCTAGTCGGGTAATGGAATCTAGCAAAATAACAACATCTCTTCCATGTTCAACTAGTCTTTTTGCTTTTTCAATTACCATATCAGCAACTTGAACGTGACGTGTAGCAGGTTCATCAAAGGTAGAGCTAATTACTTCCCCTTGAACCGAGCGTTGCATATCGGTAACTTCCTCTGGACGCTCATCTATTAGTAAAACAATTAATGTTACTTCAGGATGATTTCTAGTAATAGAGTTAGCAATTGTTTGTAACAACATGGTTTTACCTGTACGTGGAGGAGAAACAATTAAACCCCGCTGACCTTTACCTATAGGAGTAATCAGGTCTATCACACGAGCAGATAAATTATCTGGTGCTAATTCCATTTTTAAGCGTTCAGAAGGATAAAGAGGTGTTAAGTTATCAAAAAATACCTTATCACGTCTTGATTCTGGAGGCTCAAAATTAATTGCTTCAACTTTGATTAAAGCAAAATATCGCTCACCTTCTTTTGGCGGACGAATTTGACCAGAAATGGTATCTCCGGTTCGCAAATCAAATTTACGAATTTGAGAAGGTGAAACATAAATATCATCGGGGCCTGGCAAATAGTTATAGTCTGGAGCGCGAAGAAATCCAAATCCATCTGGAAGACATTCCAAAACACCTTCAGAAAAGATTAAACCTGATTTTTCTGTCTGCGCTTGCAAGATCTTAAATATAAGTTCTTGCTTACGCATTCCTGTTGCTCCAGGTACATCTAGTTCTTTAGCTATATGGGTTAGTTTGGAAATATTCATTTCCTTTAATGTTGATATATCCAGCAACCCACTATGAGCTTGACTATCTATTTGTTCCTCTACAGATGCGTTAATATTTTTGCGATTACCTCTATTTGACATTTTTGATGAAGTATTTGTATTCACAGTTGTTACACTTTTACTGTGTTAACCAAATCTACTGTTAGTATAAATTATTGACTAACAATAAATTAGAACACTTAATTATTTGGGATTGTTTTATGATTTTAGAGCAGATTAACAAAACAACCTCTACTGCCCCAGATAAGCTAAGAAGAAAAACTTGTATAAATTAATTTAATTCATATACTAAAGCTTTTCATCTGAGAGCCGAGCTAAAATTGCTTTCCAAAGAGAGTCTTTGCCAAAATTCGTTAATGTTGAGTAAGCAATTACTTCTTCTGTAGCTAAAGCAAGCTTAATTTTACTAATTTGGTTACGTAACTGATTATTTGATAATTTATCTGATTTGGTTAAAACTGTTAGGTATGGCCTACCAAGATGCTCAAGCCATGTTTTTACCTGTAAATCTAATTCTGTTGGTAAATGTCTAGAGTCAATTAGCAATATAGTTAACACAAGCTCTTTTCTTTGTGCAAGATATTTTTCTATTAACTCTGCTAATTCTGCTCGCTGCTTCTTTGAAAGACTAGCATAACCATAACCAGGCAAATCTACAAAGTAAAATTTTTGATCAACTAAAAAAAAATTTATTTGTTGTGTTCGCCCTGGTGTATTACTAGTTCGAGCTAGCTTTTTTTTGCCTAGTAAAGAATTAAGTAAGCTAGATTTGCCAACATTAGAACGCCCAATAAAAGCTACTTCTAACCGACCATCTTGCGGATAACCTTCTTTATCTACTGCTCCACGAACAAATGTTGCTTCAGAAACTTTCATTAATCTAATCTAAACTAGTATTTGAACCTGTAGTACTACTAACATCTTGCTGTTCCCAAATAGGAGGCATTGTTGATGCTTTAGCCTCAGATTCATCTATAGCAATTTCCAAGACTTCATCTAAATTATCAACTAAATTAACATCAAAAGAGCTTAATACATCTTTTGGCACTTCAACCAAATCCTTTTCATTATCCTTAGGTATAATAATAGTCTTAATACCAGCACGATGGGCGGCCAGTAATTTTTCTTTCACACCACCTATAGCTAACACTTTTCCTCTAAGGGTAATTTCTCCTGTCATTGCAACATCTTTTCTTACAGGACTATTACTAAGAATTGAAACTATAGCTGTGGCAATTGTAATACCTGCTGAAGGCCCATCTTTGGGTATCGCGCCTTCTGGTACATGGATATGAAGATCATATTTTTTATAAAATGTTGGCGAAATGCCTAATTTAGTAGCTCTAGCACGTACACAGCTTATAGCTGTACGCATAGATTCTTGCATAACTTCACCTAGTTTACCGGTAAGAGTTAATTGTCCTCGCCCAGGCATTAAACTAGTTTCTATTTGCAGTACATCTCCACCTACTTCTGTCCAAGCTAGCCCTGTTGCAACACCAATTTCATTATGTTCATTTGCCATTTGTGGACGGAATTTTATTGGGCCCAAATAATTGCGGACAGATTCTCCTGTAAGAGTTTCTGAGAATACTTCTTTTTCTTTATCACTTAAAATCACATACTTACGGGCAACTTTACGACAAAGGGAAGAAATTTCTCTTTCTAAACTTCTTACACCTGCTTCACGAGTATAATTTTGAATTAAAGCTGAAATAGCCTCATCACCAAATACTATTTTTTCTTTATCTAAACCATTTGCTTCTAGTTGTTTAGGTACAAGATAACGCTTAGCAATTTCTGTTTTTTCTTGTTCTGTATAACCAGAAAGACGAATTATTTCTAAACGATCTTGCAAAGCAGCAGGAATTGTATGCAGTACATTAGCCGTAGCAATAAACATTACTTTTGAAAGATCATACTCTACATCTAAGTAATGATCTTGAAAAGTATTATTTTGCTCAGGATCCAAGACTTCAAGTAGTGCTGAAGATGGGTCGCCTCGAAAATCCATGCCTAATTTATCAATTTCATCTAGTAGCATTAAGGGGTTAACAGTACCAGCTTTTTTCATCATTTGAATAATTTGACCTGGTAAAGCACCTATATAAGTACGTCGATGACCTCGAATTTCTGCTTCATCTCGTACACCACCTAAAGAAAGGCGAACAAATTTGCGGCCTGTAGCACGAGCAATTGAACGTCCAAGGGAAGTTTTTCCAACTCCCGGAGGCCCAACAAAACAAAGTATTGATCCCTTTGGATTTTGTACTAATTGGCGGATTGCTAAAAATTCTAAAATGCGTTCTTTAATCTTTTCTAGTCCATAATGATCAGCTTCTAAAACATCCTCAGCATGTTTTACATCTCTAACTTCAGCAGAAGTTTCTTTCCAAGGTACAGCCAAAAGCCAATCTAAATAATTACGTGAAACAGCAGATTCAGCCGACATAGGCGGCATTTGCTCTAGCCGCTTTAGTTCTGTCATAGCCTTGTTATAAGCATCTGTAGACATGCCAGACGCCTCAATCTTTTTCTTTAGCTCTTCTAGTTCTGCTTTTTCATCTCTACGACCTAATTCTTTATTTATAGCCTTAATTTTTTCATTTAGATAATACTCTTTTTGGGCTTTTTCCATTTGCTTTTTAACTCGCCCTTGAATGGAACGGTCTAATTGCAATTTATCTAACTCTATTTCTACAATTTCAATTAGCCGAATTAATCTTTCATGTAATGGAAAAATTTCTAGCACACCTTGTTTATCTTCAACATTAATTTTTAGGTGGCTAGCTACTGTATCAGCTAAACGGGAAGGATCGTCTATTTGTAAATCACTATGCAAATTATCAACATTTTCTGGGTTTTGTCTTACAAATTGATCAATTAAAGAAGTTAATCTGCCTACCAAAGCATTTATTCTTGGGCTACGCTCTGTTGGTTGGTTAGTTCGACGTATAACAGCTTGCCAGTAATCATCATCCTCATCTATTCTAATTGCTTTAGCACGTTCTAGCCCTTCTACTTGGACTTTGATATTTCCATCAGCTAGTTGTAGGTGTTGAGCAATACGCGCGAGTGTACCAACTCGGTAAACATCGCCTGGATTAGGCTCTTCTAAAGTAGCGTCATGTTGTGTTGCTAAAAAGATTATTCTATCTGTTGCTAAAGCTTTTTGTAGTGCAACGACTGAAGGATGGCGACCAATCTTAAAACGTACTACTGTATAAGGAAAGACAACAACGTCACGGATAGGAACCATAGGATAGCGAACAACGTCGTCTGGCATACCGTCATGAAATTCTTGCATAGCTTTATTACCTTTATATCAAAAGCAAAAAATTTTTGCTAACTGTTAAATTTTACTAACTAACCTGCTTTTTCTAGTACAGGGAAATTAGCTCTATGGTTTTCCACCATTTCACGAGTTACCACAAATTCTTTTACTTTCTTTTGTGATGGAAGAGAATACATTGCTTCTAACATTAGCTCTTCCAAAATCATTCGCAAACCTCGTGCGCCTACTTTACGCTCGCAGGCTTGTCTAGCTACTGTTTGCAAAGCATCATCTGTAAATCTTAATTTAACATTATCCCATTCAAATTGCTTTTGATATTGTTTTACCAAAGCATTTTTTGGCTTGGTAAGAATTTCTATCATTGCAGCTTCGTCTAACTCATGCAAAGTACCTATAACTGGCAAGCGTCCAACAAATTCTGGAATTAACCCATATTTTATTAAATCTTCTGGTTGTGATTGTTCTAAAATATTGGTTGAACGAGAAAATCTATTTTCCACCTTAGCGTGAAAACCTAAAGCTTTCTTACCTATACGACGTTCGATAACTTTATCAAGGCCAACAAAAGCCCCACCACATATAAATAAAATATTAGTAGTATCTACAGGGAAAAACTCTTGATGTGGATGTTTACGACCACCTTGAGGAGGAACATTAGCTACAGTGCCTTCTAAGATTTTTAGTAATGCTTGTTGTACACCTTCACCAGAAACATCTCGAGTAATAGAAGGATTTTCATCTTTGCGGCAAATTTTATCTACTTCATCAATATAGATAATACCTTGTTGTGCGCGTTCAATGTCCCCATTAGCACTCTGTAAGAGCTTAAGAATGATGTTTTCTACATCTTCACCAACATAACCAGCTTCGGTTAATGTGGTAGCATCAACAATACAAAATGGAACATTAAGCATTCTTGCCAGAGTTTGAGCAAGTAAGGTTTTACCTGTACCTGTTGGGCCAACTAGAAGAACATTGCTTTTTTGGATTTCTACATCTACTTGAGTGCGTCGTCGAACCATTTCTATACGTTTATAGTGTTGATAAACAGATACAGCAAGTTTTTTCTTTGTTTCATCTTGACCTATAACATAATCATCCAAGAATTCTTTGATTTCTGTTGGTTTAGGCAAGGCTGGACGGTGGGCTTGAGCATCTTGATTTGCATCATCTGTAATGATTTCATTACAGATATCTATACATTCATTGCAAATGTATACTGTTGGCCCGGCAATGAGTTTTTTAACCTCATTTTGAGTCTTCCCACAAAAAGAACAACGTAATGTTTCATCTCGTCTCAAAATCTTAACTCCGCCATATCTTAACTTAAAATATCTTAAAACCTAAGCTAGAAAGTTTAATATGTTTTAGTTATTCACGCTCTGTAATAACCTGGTCTATTAAACCATATTCTTTTGCTTGATAAGCACCCATAATTCTATCACGCTCAACATCAGTTTCTATTATTTCAAATGGTTGTCCTGTATGTTTAGCTAGGATTTCACTTGTTAGCTTTCTCATTCTCATTAGCTCTTCTGCATGAATACGTACATCAGTTGCTTGACCAGAAATTCCACCTACAGAAGGTTGATGTATTAAAATTCGTGAATTAGGCAATGCAAATCTTTTGCCCTTTGTCCCTGCTGTTAGAAGTAATGCTCCCATAGAAGCACATTGTCCAACACAAATAGTTGTTACATCAGGGCGGATAAATTGCATTGTGTCATAAATTGCCATTCCTGCTGTTATAGAACCACCAGGACTATTTATATATAAGGAAATATCTTTATCTGGATCTTCTGCTTCTAGGAAAAGTAGTTGTGCTACTACTAAATTAGCAATAGTGTCATCAATTGGTGTACCAATAAAAATAATGTTGTCTTTTAGTAGGCGAGAATAGATGTCATAAGCTCGCTCTCCCCGACTAGTTTGTTCAACGACCATTGGTACTAAGGCTGCATAGGGATGGCTCATAATTTTTCTTACTCTTTAGGTTGGTGTTAAATGTATTGAGTTAAATTTTTGGTTTTACCTATATCACTAAGATAGCTTTAACTATCTTAGTGATATCACAATATGCGCTAGTTAATTATACTAAACTAACTTTTACTTTCTTCGGCAGATGTCTCTTTAGAACTTTCTGCTTCGCTATGATCATGTTCATGCTCGTGGTCATGGTTATGACCATGTTCATGCTCGTGGTCATGATTATGACCATGTTCATGGTGGTGATGATGATCATGCTTATCTAGTTCTTCACTAGATACTTGCTCTTCAACAATTTCTGCACTTTTGATAATTAAATCTAAGACTTTATTATTGCGCAACTTACTTTTGATACTATCGATTGCTCCATCCTTTGTCAAGACGCTCTTGGTAGCTTCCAAAGTCATTTTAACTGACTCAGCAATTGGTCTAAGTTCTTGATCTAATTCATCTTCTAGGACTTCAATATTTTCTTTTTGTGCAATTTTTTCTAAAACTAAAGCCCAACGTACATCTCTTGTTGCTACACCGCGTTGAGCATCCATCATGCCTGCCCAATCTATGTTAGTTGTACGAGGATCTAAGCCTTGGCGGGCTAGAGTATGAATAAAGTTTTGAAGGCGTTCTTTAGTTTGGCCTTCTACTAAAAACGTTGGAACTTCAAAGTCATAATCTGAAAGTAGTTTTTCTAGTAAAGCATCTTTTAATCTATCTTCTGCTTCTGCTTTAGCTGCTGTTTCAAAGCTTTCACGAGTTTTTTGTTTTAAGTCAGCTAAATTTTCATAGTCCCCTAAACCTTGAGCAAAATCATCATCAAGTGCAGGTAATTCTTTTACTTTTATAGAGTTTAATTTAACTTTGTACTCTACTTCATGGCCTGCTAGGTTAACATCTCCTGCATCTTCTGCATATTTTACAGTAAAGCTTTTTTCTTCCCCTATTTTCACACCACGAAGATTTTCTGTAAATTCGGCTTGTGTATGGGGAGAATTAACTTCTAGTTGTTGACCTTCGGTGACAATATCTTCAGACTCTTGATCCAAGTATTTTCCATGTACATCTACACTAACAAAATCTCCGTCTTGTGCTGCTCTATCTTCTACAGGATTTAAGGCAGCTTGTTGTTGACGAAGTGTTTCAAGCTGACGGTCTATCATCTCATCTGTAACTATTCTGATTTTTTTTGTTATAGGTACATTACGATATTCTTTTAACTCAAATTCTGGCAATACTTCTACCTTAGCCTTAAATACTAAAGCTTTTCCATCATCAAGGGTAAGCTCATCAATATCTGGCTCTCCAACAACTGCTAGCTTGTTATCAACAATGGCAGATTCTAAGAGATTTGGGAGCATATCACGCATTACTTGATCACGAATTTCTTTACGAAACCGTGTTTTTACAACTGAAAGAGGGACACGTCCACGACGAAAGCCTGCAATATTAGCATTTTGAGCAACCATTTTAGAAACACGTAAAAAATTCTCAGAAACTTTTTCTGCTGCTACTTCTACTAGAATTTGTTTCTTACAAGATGATAAATCGACTATTTCAACTTTTTGCACTTTATCAAAACCTCATTTCATCAAAAAAATCTATGCTTAACTCTACAATTTAGATATGTATCAGGAAAAAGAAAATCTTATATTGATTTTAGTCAACTTAGGTAAGTTTTCTGCAATAGCATCTGTTGACTGTTTTGGATTAGTTCCTGAGATGTGAGTAAAATAGGTAGATAACAAGCTTTACCCGCTAATATAATGAATTTACCTAAGCTTAATCAGCTATTTAATGAATTTATATGATGCGAAAGGGGGGACTTGAACCCCCATAGGTCGCCCTACTAGATCCTAAGTCTAGCGCGTCTGCCAATTCCGCCACTTTCGCAAAACTTAGCTTAAAGGTTATTAGTTTGATTATTTTTTCAAAACAGCTAAAAAGCTTTAATAATTGTTAGCCAGTAGTATAGAGAGATAGGTATTTTTGGTCAATTCTGCTTGCCGTAGCTACTTGCTACAGCAAGGCTA
The DNA here is from genome assembly GCA_016713405.1 of Blastocatellia bacterium. Taxonomy (NCBI): domain Bacteria; kingdom Pseudomonadati; phylum Acidobacteriota; class Blastocatellia; species Blastocatellia bacterium. The sequence goes on along the minus strand of JADJPF010000004.1, from coordinate 41,493 downwards.
AAAATTAACTCCTAATTTAACTAATCCGCTTTCTTACGCATAAAGGTAGGAATATCTAAATCATCTCGCCTAATATCTTCTCTATTATTTCTATTATCCAAAGGTTTAGTTGAAACTGGCTGATTAATAGCTGTAGTTGAAGGTATTGAATAGCTTCTAGTTGGTACAGGTTGAGTGCCAGCCATTCTATCAAAACCTGTTGCAATAACAGTTATCTTCATATTATCAGCCATTCTTTCATCAATTACCGCACCAAAAATAATATTAGCCTCATCATCAGCAGCTTCTCGAATTATGGTTGAAGCCTCGTTAACTTCATGTAATGTTAAATCTGGCCCACCTGTAATGTTAACCAAAATTCCTTTTGCTCCTTCAATAGAAGCTTCCTCAAGCAGTGGGCTAGCAATAGCTCTTTGTGTAGCTTCAACTGCTCGATTCTCTCCATGAGATGAGCCTGTTCCCATTAACGCAATACCCATACCTTGCATAATAGTTTTTACATCAGCAAAGTCTAAATTTATCAGCCCAGGAACAGTAATTAAATCTGAAATACCTTGCACAGCTTGACGCAGCACATCATCCGCAACTCTAAAAGCATCTTGTAAGGAAGTGTTTCTTTCTACTGTATGAAGTAATCTTTCATTAGGGATAGTAATAACAGTATCTACACATTCGCGTAGTTCGGCCAAGCCTCTTTCAGCTTGTAACATACGACGGCGACCTTCAAAAGCAAATGGCTTAGTAACTACTGCTACAGTTAAAGCCCCTAGTTCTGTTGCAAGACTAGCAACTATTGGAGCGGCCCCTGTACCAGTTCCACCGCCTAGACCAGCGGTAATAAAAACCATATCTGCGCCTTCTAAAACTTCAATAATTTTTTCTGTATCATCAATTGCTGCTTGACGGCCAATGTCTGGATTTGCGCCTGCACCAAGACCTTTGGTTAGTTTTGCACCTATTTGTAGCTTTATAGGTGATTGAGAGCGTCCTAACACTTGTAAATCCGTGTTAGCTACTAAAAATTCTATACCTTCAACCCTAGCTTCTATCATTCTGTTAACGGCGTTACCACCACCACCGCCAACACCTATTACTTTAATGCATGCTCCGCTTACTGGGGGATCATCAGCAAATTTTAAGTTCAATGTGTCACCTTTATCCGTTGCCATACGGAGACTCCATTCTGTGTTTTTCTATTATTTTAATAGCTTGTTAATACTTAGGGAAAACCTTATATGTGGTGTGTTTTGTTAGTGCATACTACAACAGATTTTTGCTTGTCACCACAGTATTTTCCGAAAAAGATAAAAACTTTCTACTTAGGAAAATAAAGACATATATAACTACCAAAAGCCATCCTAGAGATCAAAATATATTGGCGATCCACTCCCTGATCTTAGATGCCTTACGTTTTAAGCTGCTAGTATTTTTTAGATAGTTACGCATATTACCATATTTACTTTTATAACCACTTAGAACTAGACCTAGAGCGGTGGCATACTCTGGACTAGCAATTTCTTCTGAGAGACCGCCAACACCTTGTGGAAGACCACGGCGAGCAGGTAAATCTAAAATTTGTTCAGCAATTTCTGGGATTCCAGGAAGTAGACTTCCACCTCCTGTTAAAACAATGCCGCTAGAAATTTGGCGTTCATAACCAACACGTTGAATTTCATCTTGGATTTGACAGAAAATTTCTTCGGCTCTAGGCTGTAAAATCTCACATAAAGTATATCGGGAAAGAGGGCGAGCAGGTTGTCCCCCAACGCTAGGAATTTCTAGCATTGATTGACGTTCGTTTTCATCTAACAAATGACTTAAAGCACAACCTGATTGACGCTTAATTCTTTCTGCTTCAGGTACAGGTGTACGTAGTCCAACGGCAATATCATTAGTAAAATGATTGCCTCCAACAGGAAAAACGGCTGTATGACGAATAGCACCACGTTGAAAGATTGCCAATTTTGTTGTTTCCCCACCAATATCTATTAAAGCTGTGCCATATTCACGTTCATCTTCTGTTAGAACCGCATTGGCAGCAGCTAGAGGCTCTAGCATAGTGTCCAGAACTATCATACCTGATCGATTAACACTTGTCACAATGTTTTGTCTAGCTGTTATTGGTGAAGTGACAATATGAACAGCAACTTCTAATCTCATGCCTAACATACCCAAGGGGTCGCCGATTCCATCTTGTTCATCAACTGTAAATTCTTGTGGTACAACATCAACAATTTCTCTATCTGAAGGCACAGACACAGCACTAGCCTGATCAATAACTCGTTTTATATCATCGGCTCCTATTTCTCTATTACGTCTTGATACTGCAACAACTCCCTTACTGTTATAGCCTTTAATATGTGCGCCAGCTAGTCCAACATAAACTTGTTCTACAGTAAAACCTGCCATTTGTTCCGCAATTTCTACAGCACGTTTAATTGAATCAACCGCTAGGTCAAGATTTACCACTACGCCCTTACGTAATCCTTTGGACTCAGTGCTACCAACACCAACAATTTCTAAGCGGTCTTGTTCATTTATTTCTGCTAAGACTACACGCACACGACTTGAGCCAACATCAAGACCAACTATTTGAGGATTTTGTTTTGGCATAAAATTACCTCTCTTTTTGAGCTACTGGATTTTTCTGTGTAGCTTCTTTATTTTGTGACGATTTTGCGGATCTAATCGCAATTTGTGTAGGGTGAACAACACTAATAAATCGTATTTGTTCGGCTTGTTGTAAAATTTGAGGATCTAAAAGTTTGTAGTCTCTTAACTTTGTTAAATCTCGGTTGCGTAGTGCTGAAAGTATATCTAAAGCCCTTGTTAAACGTGCGCGAAAATCTCTATCACCTAAATCAACCTCTACAGAACCTTCTGAAAGTTGAACTCTTATGTCTTTTAAGTTAGATAAATCTATTTCCTCAATAAGCGGAGAAAATTTCTTTGGCCCACCATCAAAAGCTGTCATCAACTGTTTATACATAGACACTTTATCTAAATTCTCTGCCTGTGTGCTTGCAACTGTTTCACGTACAAAACCTGTAGCAAGTGGCGGTAATTCTTTATCTAAAGCATTATCATATTCACCTAAAATAACAGCTTCCTCATCCATCCAAACAGGAATTTGTTCCTCCTCAAAGCGAACAAGAATTAAAGGTTTTCTTTCTTCAACACGAATACGTAAAGTATCAGGTAAAATACGAATTACTTGAGCTTTTCTAATCCAAACAAAGGATTGAAGTTGTGTTTGAATCTTTTTTAAGTTTGTAGCAAAAAGCGCACTAGATAAATTATTTTTTATTGCTTTTTCAATTTCCGCTGAACTAATACGAGAGTTACCGCTTACTTCAACATTACGCAAGTTAAATGCTGGCAAGGAAACTACGCTATTATAAAGAAAAACAATTACTACTAAACATCCAATAGCAGCACCAATTTTTAAGGCTATTCGGCTATAGCCATGTACTTTTTCCCAATCTATAGGTGCAATTTTAATGCTTTTAGTAGAACGTGCGTTGCGCTTTCTTGGTGTAACTACTTGTTTAATTTTCTCACTTGCCATATAAAAAAACTCCTACCGCCAAACTTCCAAGGCCAAGCTTAACTCTACACCTGAATGTTGTTTAACTTTGTCTTTGACCTGCTCAATTAAATCTAACACTTCTGTTGCTTTAGCATTACCATTATTAATAATAAAATTAGTATCATGTAGAGAAATCATCGTTTGACCACAAGAAAAACCTTTTAAGCCAGCATTTTCTATTAGTTTTGCGCTTGAAAATCTACCTACTTTTTCTGTAAAAATTGGCCCAGTGCCTATTAAATGATCTCGTCTTTTTTTCAATTGACGATTAACTTTTTCAAGTAACTTTTTTTTATAACCTTCAGAGTTATTACCAAAAACTTTTAGCTCTGCTCCTAACACTAGGCGTAAGTATTTTTCCTTTTCTATATCAGTAAAATGATAGAGTTCATAGCCAGGCATTTTTACTATCTTACCTTCACTAATACAAGTAAAACTTTCAATAGAAGAAAGAAACAAGTCTTTATTATCTCTATGGTGAATTACCGCGCCTAAAGTCCCTAGATAAGGAACAAATTTTTCCAAGCGACAAAATCCACGCTCAACAATTGCAACAGCTAATTTTGACATTCTATAGCCGCAATGAACTTGTACAATATTATTCTTAAAGAGCAAAACTTCTTCTAAAAGTTTTAAGCTAATTGCAACTCGGCTAATAGGTGCATCTTGGGCAATTATTCGGCTACCCATCCCCAAAGCAGACCAATTAATTCTAGCTTTATCAAGTTCTGCTATTAATTGGGCTGCGGCTTCTGGTGTTTCTGGATAAGCAATTGCGTCAATTTCTCCACCTACACCTAGAGCCGTATGGTTGCGCATTTTCTGACCACAACGTAGCGTTACTTCTAGTTGCTGACAAATTTCTGTAATTTGCTCTCTTATCTCCATTTGCGCTTATTGAACCTACAAAACCTTTAATAATTCTTCTCCAGCTTGCCAAACATTGCCAGCACCCAGAGTTAAAACTAGATCTCCGGCCCGAACAATTTCTTTTAGGCTAGAGGCACCGTTGCTAACCGGGCCTATATAAGCAACATCTCTATGACCAAACTGCTCAATACTGCTAGCCAGATTTTGAGAATTAATTCCCTCAATTGGATCTTCGCTAGCTGCATAAATATCAGCGAGTCTAAGCACATCTGCCTCGTAAAAAGCACGGGCAAATTCATCATAAAGATGCTTTGTCCTGCTATAGCGGTGAGGTTGAAAGAAGACAACTAAACGTCTTCCGCTACTTTTTGCTGCTGCTAAAGTAGCTTTGATTTCTGCTGGATGATGTCCATAGTCATCCACCACCAAAATATCATTTTTCTCGCCCTTAATTTGAAAACGACGGTCAACACCGTGATATTGAGCAAGTGAAGCAGAGATTTTTTCAAAATCAATGTTTAGGTCTAGCCCAACAGCAATTGCAGCTAAAGCATTATAAATATTATGCTGGCCTGGAACCTGTAATTTAACTCGTCCTAAGTCGCGGCCTCGGTCACGAACACTAAATTCTGAGCCAAATTTATCTGTTAGCTTAATATTTACAGCAGAAATATATGCTTGAGCAGAAAAGCCATAAGTAATTAATTGACGCTTAACTTGTGGGATGATTGACTGAACATTAGCGTCATCTAAACATAAGATAATACTTCCGTAAAACGGGACTTTATTAACAAAATCAATAAAATGCTGACAAATTTCGCTTAAATCCTTGTAATAGTCTAGGTGTTCGCGGTCAATATTAGTAACAATTGCAATGGTTGGAGAGATTTTTAAGAAAGATCCATCGCTTTCATCAGCTTCTACAACCATAAATTCACCGCGTCCAAGCTTTGCATTACTTCCAAAAGCATTTACTCGTCCACCAACAACAATTGTTGGGTCAAGTCCTGCTAGATTTAACACTAGCCCAATCATTGATGTAGTCGAGGTTTTACCGTGCGCACCTGCAACAGCAATTCCATATTTAAGGCGCATCAGTTCAGCCAGCATTTCAGCACGTGGAATAACAGGAATTTGACGACTTTTTGCTATAACTACTTCGGGATTATCCATGCGAACGGCTGAAGAAATGACGACAACATCAGCACCCTTAACATTATCAGCCGAATGGCCTTCGTAAATAGTGCCTCCCAATGCTGACAGACGTTCAGTTACAGGAGAAAGCTTTACATCTGAGCCACTAACCCCATAGCCTTGATTAAGTAAAACTTCTGCAATACCACTCATTCCAATTCCGCCAATACCTACAAAATGGATATGTCTATAGCGTTTAAACATTTATCTTAGGGCCTACCTCATCTTTTATTCTTTTGATTCATTAAAGCTAAAGCTAAATCTACGGTTTTTGCTGCTGCGTCTGTGTGTGCTAGTTTTCGGCTAGCTATTTCCATTACGTCTATCTTTTCTTGATTATCAATCAAGTCAACTAGTTCTTTTGCCAAGCGTTCTATGGTCAAATCTTTTTGGACAATCATTTTTGCCGCGCCAGCTTGCTCCAAAGCTTCAGCGTTTTTTCGCTGATGATCATCGGCTGCTAGCGGAAAAGGCACAAGTATTGCGGCTTTTCCTGCTGCGGTCAATTCAGCCACAGTTGTAGCACCAGAACGGCATAAAATTAAATCGGCTCGGGCAAACTCATCAACAATTTTGTCTATAAAAGGACGTACATCGGCTGACCACCCATGTTGTTGATAAGCTGCCCGAACTTGCTCTAAATCTTTTTCTCCTGTTTGATGAGTAATAGAAAGTTTAGCTTTCTTTGCCTCGAGTTTTGGCAGAGCTTCAATCATTGCCATATTGATTGCATACGCACCTTGAGAACCGCCAAATATTAGCAAATGATTTTGGCTAGCACGTGTTTTTTTAGCAATATTTTGAAATTCTCCTCTAACAGGATTTCCAGTCACAACTGCTTTTCCTTTGAAATAAGGTTTAGAAACCTCAAAAGTTACTGCTGCTTTATCAATAAAATTTGCTAATACTCGGTTAGTAAAACCTGGCAAAGCATTTGGCTCTATTACCATTGTTGGCAAACCTTGAAGGGCTGCTAACAAAAGTACAGGCCCAGAAGAATAACCACCAACACCAATTACAACATCAGGACGAAAACTTTTTAGTAGCTTGCGAACTTCTAAAAAACTTCCTGGTAGCATTAAAAGTGATTTTATACGTTTTGCTATTGAAACACTTTTAAGTGCTGCTACATGAATCATTTCCAGCTTAAACCCTTCTCGTGGAATGATTTTTTTTTCTAACCCTTGTTCAGTACCAACAAATAAAATTTCATTAGACGAGTCTCGGCTTTGAAACTCCCGTGCAATTGCTACACCAGGAAAAATATGTCCTCCAGTACCACCACCAGCAATAATTACTTTAAGTGCCACTACTCAGGCTCCGCTTTAAGATAATTAGAAACATTTAATATTACTCCAACTGCAAACAAGCTAAACATTAGCGATGTACCACCATAGCTAATAAATGGGAGTGGAATACCTTTTGCTGGAACTAGGCTTAAAACTACGCTCATATTAAAAAATGCTTGAGCAACTAACATTACAGTAAAACCAATAGCTAAAAAACATCCAAACATATCTGGTGCATTGTTAGCAATTTTTACTCCACGCCAAAGAAATAACAGAAATAGCAAAACTACTGATATTGCACCAATTAGCCCTAGTTCTTCACCAATTACAGCATAGATAAAATCTGTATGCGCTTCTGGAAGATAAAAAAGTTTTTGTTTGCCTTGAGAAAGTCCTAAACCCTCTACCCCTCCACTACCAACGGCAATTAAAGATTGGACAACTTGGAAACCCTCATCACGTGCATATTGCCAAGGGTCAAGAAAAGCTTTTAGCCGTTCAAAGCGATAAGCGACATGAAAAAGCTGCCAATAAAGCAAAGGTAACACCGGCAAAGCACAAGCACCTAGATATTTTAGCGGTATCCCAGCAACTACCATCATTACACAAGTTACTAGTCCCATTACAAAGGTAGTCCCTAAATCTTTGCCCAGCAACACCATACCCATTAATAAACCGCTAATTATGACCCCAGGAATAAAAGTAAGCTTAAAATTACGTATTTCTGCTGCACGTTTTTCTAAAAAATAAGCTAAGAAAACTACCACAGTTAATTTAGCTAATTCTGATGGTTGAAAAGAAAATCCTGCTAAACGGATAAAACGATGTGTACCTTTGGTAGCTGGCAGAAGCAGCACAGCCACAAGAAAAAAGATGCTAATTGCAATTAATCCATAGACAACTAAAGGATGTTTTAAGATGCGATAGTCAAATCTCATTAAAAGAATCATCCCACCAACGCCAATTACAGCAGAAAGAGCTTGTTTAGTAAAAAAATAAAATTGGTTGCCATAAAGCTGTTGTGCCATTACAGCCGAAGAACTATAGACCATTAAAATGCCAAAAAGCATTAATCCTACTGTAGTAGCTAGCAGTAAGCGATCACCATAGCTTTGTTCTGTTAATTGTAGTCTTAGCATATTTGTTTATTTTGTAAATTTATAACTTCTGACTTAAAAACTTGTCCGCGTTGCTCAAAATTATCAAACATGTCATAGCTAGAACAGGCTGGAGCAAGTAAAACCGTGTCACCTGATTTAGCTAGGGTAAAACCTTTTTCTACAGCATCGCTCATTGTGCTAGCACGTTCAACAGGGCAAATTCCGCTTAAGGCCGCAGCAATTTTTTCTGTTGCTGCACCAATTAAAATTAGATGTTTTACTCTTTCAGCAATTAGCGGACGAAAAGGACTATAATCACTACCTTTATCTTTTCCACCTAGAATTAAGATTAAATTGCTAGGGAAAGCCTCTACAGCTTTTATAGCTGCATCAACACTAGTTGCTTTTGAGTCATTAACAAAATTTACGCCATTGATTTCTGCCACAGGTTCTAAGCGATGCTCAATTCCCTGAAAAGTTGAAATACTATTTTTCATTGAGGCAATAGGGGCATTAAGCGCAATTCCTACAGCTAAGGCAACCATCACATTTTCTAAATTATGTGTGCCACGCAAACGAACATCTTCACTAACTTTAAGAAGTAAGGTTTCTTGGCCTTGAGAATCACGATAGATAATCTGATCTGAGCGCAAAAAGATTCCTTTTTCAAGCTCTTTTTTGCAGCTAAAGAAAATTTTTCGCGCTTTGGTTATATCTGCCATTGCGCTAACTATTTTGTCATCAGCATTTAACACTGCAAAATCATCTTTTTGTTGATTTAAAAAAATTCTCTTTTTAGCTGTTACATAATCATCAAAACTAGCATATCTATCTAAATGATTAGGTGTGATGTTTAAGAGTGATGTAACTTTTAAGCGAAGACTTTCAGTAGACTCTAATTGAAAACTACTTAATTCTACTACTGTAATGCTATCATCATTAGAATTATCAACCAGGCTAATTAAAGGTGTACCAATATTTCCGCCTACTAGAGTATTAAAGTTTGCTTCTGACAAAACTTTACCTACTAGAGTTGTAGTAGTTGTTTTTCCATTTGATCCTGTAATGCCTATAACATTTCCTTTAAGGAAATTTGCGGCTAGCTCAATTTCTCCAATTATTTTTTTTCCTGCTTTGCGGGCTTGTTCTAAGGGAGCAATTTCTAGCGGGACACCTGGGCTAACTACAATTAAATCAGCCATTAACAAAGCTTCTTGGCTATGACTACCTGTTTCATAAGCAATGTTATGAGAAATTAAAAACTCTATTTCTGCGGCTAATTTTTCTTTAGATTTAGCATCGCTAACCAAAACTTTTGCACCGCGCGAGGCTAAAAACTTAGCTGCAGCTAGTCCGCTTTTTGCCATTCCAATGACGGTAACTTGTTTTTCTTTTAAGTCCATAAAGTATTTATCTATCGTAATTTAAGAGTTGCTAAACTAAGCAAAGCAAAAAATATTGCTACAATTAAAAACCGAAAAACTATTTTTGTTTCTTTCCAACCAATTAGCTCAAAATGATGATGAATAGGCGACATCTTAAAAATTCGCTTTCCCGTGGTTTTATAAGAAGCAACCTGCATCATTACAGAAAGCATTTCCATAATAAAAACGCCTCCCATAAGTCCAAGCAGTAGCTCTTGTTTAATAATTACTGCTACAGTACCAATACAGCCGCCTATACCTAAACTGCCAACATCGCCCATAAAAACTTCTGCTGGTGGAGAGTTAAACCATAAAAAGCCAAGGCTTGCACCAGCTAAAGCAGAGCAAAAGACTGTAACTTCTTCCACAGAAGGATTATGAATCAGTCCTAAATATTGAGCGTGTTCTATTCGGCCTGTTAAGTAAGTAAAAACTGTTAAAGTGGCTACAGTAACAAAAGTAATGCTAATTGCTAGACCATCAAGACCATCTGTTAAATTTACTGCATTAGAAAAGCCTGTGATAATAAACCAAATAAAAACACCATAAATCGGCCACCACAAGGTAGGAGTAAAATCTTTAATAAATGGCAAGCTAAGTTTAGCTGGATAACCACTTAGAAATAAAACTATGATGATTACTAGACAAGTAACTAATTGAAAAAGGAGCTTATAGCGGCCTTCTAAGCCTAAGTTGTTCTTTTTTGCTACTTTTAGATAGTCGTCTGCAAAACCAATAGCACCAAAAGCTAAAATAGAAAAAACCGCTAGCCAAACATTTATGCTGCTTAAATCCATCCAACAAACAGTTGAAATAACAACAGAGGATAAAATTAAAATCCCTCCCATTGTTGGAGTCCCCTGCTTTTTCTGGTGGGATTTTGGGCCTTCTTCGCGGATATATTGACCTATTTGTAACTCACGTAATTTTCTAATCAAATAGGGGCCAAAGACTAAGCTAATAAGCATTGCTGTCAAAGTGGCTACAGCAGCACGAAAGATTACATATTCAAACACCCGCAGCCAAGACATAGAGGGATGAACATGCCTTAGAATTTCATAAAATAGGTAATACAGCACTATGTTTTCTCCCAGCTAAATTTTTCTTTTAGTAGGTCAATAATTAGCTCAGTTTTTACGCCCCTTGAACCTTTAATTAAAACTAAATCTCCAGCTTTAATATTTTCTGCTAAAAATTGACCTGCTATCTCAACTGTAGATGCAAAATAAGCATTTTCTTTTGCCATGCCTGCCGACACTGCACCATTAACAATTTCTTGAGCTAAAGCACGAACTCCAACCAAGAAGTCTATTTTGCTTTCTGCTATAAATTTTCCACAGGACTGGTGCATTTCTACAGCAGTCTTACCTAGCTCTAGCATTTCTCCTGCTACAACAATTTTTCTAGAAAAGCCTGTTGTTTGTGCTAGCATTTTTACCATTTCATTTAAGGCGTGTGGGTTGGAATTATAAGAATCATCAACAATTAAAAAACTTTCTTGGAATTTAAGCAATTCGCCTCGATGATAAGCAGGACGCGCTAGTTGCAACTGTTCGGCAATTGTCTCAGCAGATAACTCAAAATAGTCCCCAATTGCAGCAGCAATTAGCGCGTTATAAAGCAGATGTTTCCCAGCCAAAGGAAAACTAACTTCTGCCTGTCCCTTAGTTGTAATAAGACGGAATTTACTGCCTAAAACACCCAAACTTTGAACATTAATTGCGCGGATTTCTGCCGGATTTTCTAAAGCAAATGTGACATGTTTACCTGGATGGCGTGTTTGCATCGGCAAAACTAAAGGATCATCAGCGTTAAGCACAGCTAAACCATTTGGTTTTAACCCTTCAATTAGTTCTGCTTTTGCATTAGCAATGCCTTGGATATTTTCAAAGTTTTCTAAATGGACAGCCTTTACATTTAGCACTGCTCCAACATTTGGCGGAGCAATTTGACAAAGGCGGCGAATTTCGCCCGCTGTACTCATTCCCATTTCTAAAACAGCAAAGTCAAAATCTGACGCTTTTGCGCCATCGCTTACCATTTCTAAAATAGAAAGCGGCAGACCATAAGCATTATTTAGATTGCCTATGGATTTATGCACCCGTCCTTTAGCTGATAAAACTAAAGCGGTTAGTTCTTTTGTAGTCGTTTTGCCTGCGCTGCCAGTAATACCAATAACCGGACGATTCCAACGCCGCAAGACCTCTGAAGCTAATTGTTGTAAGGCTAGTAAAGTGTTTGGAACTTTTATTAGACGGCTATCAGAAAGTTTTTCAAAATCTTCTTTAACAACGGCTGCTAAAGCACCTGAGGCTAAAGCTGATTCAACAAAATCATGTCCGTCAAACTTTTCCCCTTTGATGGCAAAGAAAAGTTGACTTGGACGTATATTTCGAGAATCAATGCTATAACCTGTAACTTCTTGCTCTGCAAGAGTTTCTGCAATTTGATTATTAGTTATGATTTCTACAATTTCTCTTAATTTCAAAATTTTCCCCTCACAAAAAACATCTATTATTATTTTTAATTTATTGATTTTTAAGAGCTTGTAAGGCTTTCTGAGTCTCTTCTTTATCGTCAAAATGAATAGTTTTATCTTTTAGAATTTGGTAATTCTCATGCCCCTTGCCAGCTAAAATAACAATATCTCCAGGGTTAGCTTGTTTGATAGCAAAGTTTATTGCTTCACGTCTATCAATAATTTTTACATAAGGAGTATTAGTAGTTTTTACCCCAACTTCAGCATCCAAAATTATTTGTTCTGGATCTTCACTTCTTGGGTTATCAGACGTAATTATCACAAAATCACTTCCTTGAGCCGCAGCTTTTCCCATAAGAGGGCGTTTTGTGCGATCTTTATCACCACCACAGCCAAATAAGCAAATCACTCGTCCGGTAGTGACTTGGCGAGCCGTTTCTAACACTTTGATTAGAGCATCATCTGTGTGGGCATAATCAACCACTACAGCAAAATCTATATCGCATTTAACACGGTCAAAGCGACCTGCAACACTAGGTAGATTTTCTATTGCTTGTTTAATTATTGCTAAGTCAATATTAAGGGAAATAGCTGTAGCAACTGCGGCCATAATATTGTAAATATGAGGTTTACCGACTAGGTGAGAGTTTAACTGTAGCGTTGCGTTAGGGGTTTGTAGATTTAAGCTAATTCCTTGTAAAGATAGTTTGTAGTCTAGAGGTTTTACTTGCGAGACTTCAGAAAATCCATAGGTAATTTTTTGGCCTTCAAAAATATTAATCAATCTTTGGCCGTATTCATCATCTAGGTTAATAATTGCTGTAGCGTTTTTAGTTCCAAGACTGCCATCAAAAAGCCTACATTTAGCAGCAAAATAATTTTCCATAGTCTTATGATAATCCAAGTGATCTTGAGTTAGATTAGTAAAGACTACTGCGGCAAAATCTAGGTTATTAGCACGTTTTAAGTCAATAGCTTGGGAGGAAACTTCCATTACAGCCGCGCGACAGCCTATGTTTACAGCTTGACGAAGCATTTTTTGTGTATCACAAGCTTCTGGAGTGGTTCTTTGGGCAGGGATTTCTTCTTGGCCTATACGATTGCAAATAGTAGTAATCATAGCTGAGCGACCATAGGCTAGATTAAATATTGCATCTATTATAGTTGTTGTTGTAGTTTTTCCATTTGTGCCAGTAATTCCAACTAATTTTAGTTCTTTGGTTGGGTACTGATAAACTACAGCAGCAGCAGCGGCTAGAGCTTCTCTAGCATTTTTAACTTGGAGCCAAGGTAGAGGGAAATTTTCTGGCTTTGGTTTTTCAGAAATAATTGCTACCGCGCCTTTTTCAACAGCCTGATTAACAAAACTGTTTCCATCTATTTGAAAGCCCTGTATAGCAACAAAAATGTCTCCTTGCCCACAATTTTTTGTGCTATGAGTTATTCCTAGCACTTCTATATTTTGTGTTTGGCTTATTCCTAACTTTGTTGCTATATCTATTAAATTAACCATATTTATTTTTCGCTAATGGGTCTTTTGTAAAACCACATGACATTGTGTTGATGGTGAAACGGCTGTACCTGGTGCTGGGTATTGTTCAACAACTTCACCTGTACCTTCAAAAGTAATTTTCAGTCCTAATTCTTTACAACGTTGTAGGACACTTCGCATTCCTTGACGGCGTAAGTCTGGCATAGGCAAACTTCCCTCACCTTCAGAGACTTCAACTATTGCAGGTTTTTTCATACTGACAGCAACGCTATTTAATGGGCTGTTAGTTTTATTAGATATTTCGTCATCAATTGCCTGATGGAAAGTTGCTATAGATTCGCTATTTTCGCTATTAGAAACTACCTCATCACTATCAAAAGCTTCTAAATCTATATCTTCTTCTAAAGGCATAGAATCATCTATAACACTAGGTTTATCAGATTCAGGTAATTCATAATTAATTTCATCTGGAGGGACATTTAAGTAGCGTAGAGCCATTTCAGCAATTGTCTTAAAAGCAGGAGCCGCGGCTTGACCTCCGTGATGAAGACCTAGCCGAGGCTCATCAATTACCACAATGACAGCAATTTCTGGATTGCTGACGGGAGCAAAACCACAAAACGAAGCATAGTAACGAGTTGGAGCATAGCGACGTGTTGCAGGGTCATATTTATGGGCAGTTCCGGTTTTGCCTGCCGCGCTATAACCATCTAAGCGAGCTTTTTTAGCAGTTCCTCTTACTACAACACCTTCTAAGATTTTTTTCATTGTATCAGCAGTAGAAGTGCTAATAACTTTACGTCTAGTTACATCTGGCTCAAAAACAACATCTCCAGTAGTTGAAACAATTTGTTTTAACACATGCGGTTGTACCCATTCACCATCATTAGCTACAACTGAAACGGCGGCTAACATTTGCAGTGGGGTGACACCAACTTGATAGCCAATTGGTAAAGCTCCAAAAGAAGCTTCACTCCAGTTTTTTGTACCACCAACAAAACCAGGTGATTCTCCAGGAAGCCCAGCATTTATTGGCTTCCCAAAGCCAAAGTCAGTAATACTTTTAAGTAGTAAATCTTTTCCTAGCATTCGACCTGTTTTAATAGCCGCAACATTACTAGAAACTTCTACGGCTTCACCTACTGTAAGCAGTCCATAACGTCCACCATCCTTTATTGTATGGCCTGCAATAGTGATTGCTCCGCCCTGGCAGTCAATTTTATCATCTGGTCTTAATTTTTTTGCTTCTAATGCACTAGAGTAAGTTACTACCTTAAAAACTGATCCAGGCTCATAAGCATCTTCTACAGCACGATTACGACGATCTTTTAACTGTTTTCCATCTATGATAGGTGTATTAGGATTAAAACCAGGCAAATTAGCCATTGCTAGAACTTCGCCTGTCCTTGGTTTCATAACAATTGCAATGCCACCCTTAGCACCAACGTTTTCTACAGCTTCGCGCAAGGCTTTTTCTGTGCGAAATTGTAGTTGTTCATCAATTGTTAGAACTAAACTTTGTCCAACTTCAGGTTGTTTTTCATAGCGTCCAAAGGGTTTACCGTGTGCATCGGTTTCTACAGAAACAAAGCCTGAACGCCCTTGTATATGGCGATCATATTGGCGTTCTATCCCAGCGGCCCCATCTTCTTCCATTCCAACAAAGCCTAAAATATAAGCTCCTACCTCATCTTTAGGGTAAAACCGCTTAGTTTCTGTAACAAAATGAACTCCTGTAAATTTTTCTTTTTCTATCTCTTCTCTTAAGGCTTTTGCTTCATCATCAGTAATTTTACGTTTTAAGCTAACCAAAACTTTTTTAGCTGTTAATCGAGATAAAACTAAATCTTCTTCCATACCAAGAATTGAAACTAGTGATTTAGCTAATCTATATGGGTCTTTTATTTCATTAGGAGCAACATAAATTGACTCAATTTCAATACTGCGGGCAAGCTCTCGCCCTTTACGATCAAAAATAGAGCCACGCTTTGGAGTAGTTTTTATTGTGCGTTGTTGTTGTCGTTCAGCTAGTTTTGTCATTTGTTCATGCTTAAAAACTTGGTATTGAACTAAACGCGCCTGCACGCCTATTGCCCAAGCTATAAGAAGCAAACAAAAAATTACAACCCGTTTTTTGATAATCGGCATTGTGTTAGCAGTCTTTTGTATTTTGCCATT
This sequence comes from Blastocatellia bacterium, assembly GCA_016713405.1. Taxonomy (NCBI): domain Bacteria; kingdom Pseudomonadati; phylum Acidobacteriota; class Blastocatellia; species Blastocatellia bacterium. The sequence continues at coordinate 25,878 of JADJPF010000004.1, read as the reverse complement.
TATAGGTTGTTTAGATAGCAAAACTACTACTCCTTAAAACTAAAAATTTTATTTTTAATCTGATACTTTTTCTGATTCCTGTTTCTTATCAACTTTTGCTACAGGCAAAGCCAAACCTTGTTGTTGAGCTTTAGAATCAAGTTTTTGCGGTGCTAGCTTTTTTTCCATCTCCAAAGTAAGTTTACGTTGCTGAAGCTCAAGTTTATCGCGCTCTCGTTTTAGCTCTTCGCTTTTATAGCCTATTTCAAGTGCAGAAAAGTGTTTTTGTGCCGCCAAAATAAAACCATAGGTAATAACACAGCCTAGAGCAAGAGCTAAAATTACTAGTACTGTTTGATTTTTACCATCACGGCGTATTACTTGAGTATTTTTTACTTGTTTATCAAAATACTGTGACATAACTTATTTACCCAAAAGACATTAAACTTTATCTGGATCTATTCCCAGTAGCCGAAGTTGTTCTGCTAATTTTTCAGCACGCGCTTTCTCACTTTCAGCACGCGCTTTTTCATTTTCGGCACGCACTCTTTCACTTTCAGCACGCACTTTTTCATTTTCGGCACGCATTCTTTCACTTTCGGCACGCATTCTTTCACTTTCGGCACGTATTCTTTCACTTTCAGCACGCGCTTTTTCATTTTCGGCACGCGCTTTTTCATTTTCGGTAAGGACTTTTTCAGCATCAAGAGCTAAACTTTTTTCTTGAAAACGTTGAGTTAGTTCTAAATATTTAATGAATGGATTTCCATCAGGTTGGTAAAGCAAGATTTCTTTATTTTTAATTTCAAACTTTATTTTTAATTTAGGACTAATCCAACCATTCATTTGGACAATTGGGGACAATTGATGGCCTGCTCTAATATAACCCTTAAGTGTTTTTCTATCGGGATCAATAATGTAGTATTCTTGTACTCCATATTTTTCATAAAATTCAAGTTTCTTTTTCATTTCCTTAGCACGGTTGCCAGGCGATAGAACTTCAAAAACAACTTGAGGAGCAATTCCTGCTTCTTTCCATTGCATATAAGAGCCTCGGCGACCTTTTGGACGACCAAACGCTAACATTGTGTCTGGAGCAAGTCTAATTTTGTTATCGCCCTCCACTGGATACCAGAGTAAATCACCTGCTACAAATACATTTGGCTCTTCAGCAAAAATCCATTCCATGTTTAATTTTAGTTCTACAATAAAATCAAACTGTTCAGTATTATCAGCCATACGTTTGCCATCACTATCTGGATAAATTATCTCTTTTGCCTTTTTTTGTTGGACTATTTGATCAGCTTTTAATACTTTTGACATAACAAATACCTCAAAATTTGTTTACCCAAATCTATTATAACTTTTCACAAACCCTTAGTTTTGCGCTTCTTGACCTTGGATTAGTAGATTTTTCATGCTCAGTAGAAACTAAAGGTTTTTTAGTAATTAAAGTTACTTTTTCTTTTCTACCACAAATACATTGTGGTAGCCTTGGAGGACATTGGCAAACACCTGTTGCAGCACGATAAGTATTTTTAATTATTCTATCTTCTAGAGAATGAAAAGAAATTATGGCTAAACGTCCATTTGGAGAAAGTAGATCTATGGCTTCCATTACAAACTTATCTAAATTAGTTAGTTCTTGGTTGACAGCTATACGTAAGGCTTGAAAAGTACGAGTTGCCGGATGTATTTGGTTATAATCTATTTTGTGTCCAAGCTTTCTTTCCCGCCAGGCTACAGCTTTTGCAACAATTAGGGCTAGCTCACGAGTTGTTTTAATAGCTTTAAGCTCTCTATTATTAACAATATGGCGAGCAATAACACGGGCAGCAGGTTCTTCTCCATATTCATAAATTAAATCAGCTAGTTCTTCTTCTAATAAAGAATTAACAAGGTCAGCGGCTGTTTCGCCTTGAGAAAAATCCATTCTCATATCTAGCGGGCCTTCGTGTTGAAAGCTAAAACCTCGACTAGGAGTATCTAGCTGCATTGAAGATACTCCTAGATCTACTAAGATGCCTTGTATAGGTAAATGGCTGAAATTGCTTGTAGTAACTGCTCTTTTTATATCTCTAAAATCAGCATGGGAGCTTTCAAAGCGTTTGCCAAAGTTAGCAAGGCGTTCTTCGGCACATTTTATAGCAATTAAATCTCGATCAATCCCTAACAAATAGATATCTTTTTTTGTTGAAAGTAAAGTCTCGCTATGGCCTCCCAAGCCAAGAGTACAGTCAATAATTAACCCGCTTGAAACTGTTTCAAAGCTTGTTAATATTTCTGTAAGTAAAACTGAACGATGAAAAAAGCTTGTTGCTGACACAGCCAAACTCCTTAAAAATTTTAATTTTGTTTTAGCTTACTCTAAGCCGTGCCTAATTAGTTTAGATAAACATTTTGTGTGAGGGTTAATATTATAATTAATCTCTTTAAGCAGAACTTTAACTGAAAAAGGCCAACACACTAAAAAAAAGCTACTTTTGCTTTTTTACAACCAAAATACTACGCCACTATTAGAAAGTCTGTCAAGCAAAAACTCCAACTACTAATATTATTTATATACTGTAATTTAGCTAACTAAAGCTTGAGTTTTTCCTGAACTTTAAATTGTTTCTTTATTCAAATTTATAACCTTATTTATTAGTAAGGTTATTTCTATACGCATATTACTGTATAATTAGATTAATTAGTTAATTTATTCTATTTACAGACAAGAGAAGTTAAAACATCTTCCCTGACAACAAGACAGTTTTTAGCAAGTGTGTTATGATGGCCGTTTATCAAAAAAGAGCCATATAAAAATACCCGTTTAGGTGAAAGAGTATCTATTCATGCAGTGGTCAGGAGCAATACTTTATGCTTTAGTTGCAGCAGTAGCAAACATCATAGGTGGGTTGTTTATTTCTTCAAGACCAGCAGTAGATCCTAAAATACTTAAGTATTTAATAGCTAGTGGTGCTGGGTTTATGTTAGCAGCAACTTTTTTAAGAATAATCCCTGCTAGTTTAGAAATAAATTCTGGTAATAATACTCAAACACTAATGATAGTACTAGCAGGATATTTGCTAATACAATTTTTTGAGCATACTTTAGCATCACATTTTCATTTTGGGGAAGAAACCCATGCACATCTTTTATCAGTAGCATCGGCTTATACAGCGGTAGGTGGTTTGGCGATGCACACATTTTTTGATGGTATTTCAATAGGTGCAGGTTTTGCTGTAGATGTTAAATTAGGAATACTTATTTTTATTGCTATAATAATGCACAAATTACCCGAAGGTTTTACAGTTGCATCCATAATGATTGCTGCTGGTCAAAGCCGCTCTACGGCATTTTTCGCAAGTGTTTTTATTGGTGTAGTAACATTGATTGGAACATTAGCAATAGTTATTTTTAAGCAAGCATCTCATTATGCTTTGCCTTTGTCGGCTGGTGTTACGCTTTATGTTGCTGCTTCAGATTTGATTCCAGAAGTAAATAGCGGTTCAGAACGTACCACCATTCCATTGGCAGTATTTGGTGGAGTAGTGCTTTACTATGTTACAGAAAAGTTATTAGATTTTTTAATCATTTCTTAACCAAAGCCCTTCAACTACCTATGTAGTTGCTCTGCGAGGTGAATAATGGCGTTTCAAGTAATATTTGAAGGATTAAAAGAAGACAGCCCAGAAAAAAGAGAGTTTGTTAAAAGCAAGCTAATAGAAAAGTTTAAAGTACCTAATGATAAAGCAGAGCGTATGATTGCTTCTGCGCCTATTGTAGTAAAAAAAGGGCTAACACAAGATCAAGCCAACAAATATAAATCCGCCTTAGAATCTATTGGTGCAATAGCAACAATAAATCTTATTGCCGATGAAACTGACCATATAAAAGAGTCTGCTCCTATTCCAGTTGAGCAAGCACCTATTGCAGCTAAAAGTGTTTCTAACGTTTCTAACGAAGCACCTCAGCCAAGCCCTAAAGTAGAAGAAGTTAGTCCAGAAATAGTAAAAATTAGTGAAAGTAAGCCTCTACCACCTCTTTTTGGAGAGGTTGAAAATTCTGCTCCAAAACAAAATGCTTTAGATTCAGATTACCCTGTTTTTTATGAAGCTAAAGAAGCCAAAGACGAAAGCTTAAATAAGAAACCCCTAGGCAAAGCTACTGCCAGACAAACTGACGCAAGCATAGACCCTTATAAAACTACACCTGGTTTACCAGAAATGACCTCAGACCTTAAAGGTGATGCTGCAACTATTCAGCAACCTATTGCTGATAAACCAAATCAAGTTAAGGGTGAATGGTGGCAAAGTGTTAAAGTGCTAAACCCACTATATGATGAAGCAGCTAAATCTGTTACTCCAATATCTAGTGGTCGTGTTTCAGCTAATGACTATGGTTTTAGTATTGCACATCCAACAATTGAGCGAATCCCTTATGATGACGTGCAGCTAATTTCAACTTTTCAAATGGGTTTTGGTGCAAGTCCTCGTCTATTTATAGATATTTTTATTAGTTCATCCCCTAGACCTATTAGGTTAGACGTTGATTTAATCAATTTCCCTTCTTTTGGTCTAACTCGTCCAGATGATTTAGCTGATCGTATTAGCGCGGCAGTAACAGCATTAATTGAACGTAACTATTCTGTTGTTATAGATTTAGCAACTTATAAATTGCTTAAAGATAAAACAAAAATAAAAATAGTAGCATCTGACCGAGAAATAGAAAAATATTGTGGTAAGTTACAATTAGAAGTAGAAAAAGGACTTTCCTCAGAGGCAAATCCAAATATTATTACTTGTCAACAAGCCAATGAGTTGTTAAATTCGCAAGATCCTTGGGTAAATGCGCCGCCCCAGGCTTTTCCTTATGCAAACCAAGTACCTCCAACAATGATGACTCCTGCACCAGGAATGCCTCCAAATCAAGCTGGATTTAACCCTAATTACCCACCTGCAATGTCTCCTGAAGCATATAACACACAACCTATTAGACCAGCTAACACGGCTCCAGGAATTAACCAAAATCCAACTCAAATGGCACCTCCTGTGCGTCAAAGCTACCCGCTTCAACAGCCTTATCCACCGGCCCAAGCGCAACCCTACCCACACAACCAAGCACAACCTTATTCCCCTAACCAAGCGCAACCCTACCCCCCTAATCAGGGTCAATATCCTCCTCCAAGTCCTGGATATAGCCCTAATCCAATGCCCTACCAACAACCAAATCAGCCACAATATCAACCCTATGCACAACCTCCACAAATGGCACCTGGGCCAAGACCACCTTTTGCACCGCCTATGCCTAATCAGCCAAATGCAATGTATCAACCTCCTCCATTTGCTCCACCTGTACCCGGTCAACTACCAGTTGCTTCACCTATAGGACAAACTTATTCTGACGCAACTAGAAATTCTGAAGTAGTAAAAGCCTTTGAAGACGCTCAATCAGCATTGATTTTTTCTATTGTTGGTTTAATTTGCACTTGTCTGTTTCCACTATCTGTAGTGGGTTTAATTAAATCTCAAAATGCACTTAAAATCCTAGATAAATATGGAATTACAGAAAATCGTAGTAAAGCTACTGTAGCTAAAGTTATTTCTATAATATCTTTAGTCTTTAGCGCGATAATGCTACTAAGATTTTTTATGAATTAACAATTTTAATGTTATGCAGCGAAAATAAAAACCTTAAATTATTTTATTTTTTACTATCTTGCTCTATCTCTGAAATAATATATTTATCTTTATATTTTATTAATAACCAACAGTCATTTTATATTATATATATTGTAAGTATAACTATTTGTTTTACTTTATATTTTATTAATATAAAGATTTTATCCAAAATAAATGATTCATATAATACTATATTAATACTTATTTTTATATTTGGGACATTATATAGATTAACATTAATCTCTTTACCTCCATTTCTATCTAATGACATTTATCGCTATATTTGGGATGGTTATATACAAACTCAAGGCATTAACCCTTATTTATATTCTCCAAATGCTTTAGAATTAATGAATTATAGACATTTGTCTATTTATAATTCTATCAACCATCCCCACTTACCAACAATTTACCCACCTTTAGCACAAATGTTATTTTTTGTGGCCTTTTTATTTAGCAAAAATAATATTATTAGTATTAAAATATTGTTACTAATTTTTGAAATTTTCACTAATTTAATACTGCTTAAAATACTTGATTTATTAAAAATTAATCCAACAAATGTAGCAATTTATTGTCTTTGTCCATTGCCAATAGTTGAATTTTTTATTAGTGGACATATTGACGCAGTAGGAGTATTTTTTTTAGTTCTTTTTATTTATACAGTTTTATCAAAAAGAGTTGCCATATCTGCAATAGCTCTCTCTAGTGCTATTTTAATAAAAATAATGCCTATTATTTTTTTACCAATCAGTTTTTATTATATCAAAAGAAAATACTTACCGCTTTTTTATAGTATATTTTTAGTAACAATATTTTTATGTTATTTGCCTTACTTAAGTATAGGATATAAAGTTTTAGGCTCTTTTAATACTTTTATTAAAGACTTTTATTTTAATAGTTCTATATTTTCTTTACTACATTTTTTTACTAATCAAAGTAAAATATCTAGCTTTATCTGTTATATATTTCTAGCTATTTATATAATAATTATCTTGCTTAAAAAACAAGATTTTATATTTACTATTTTTTTATTTTTAATGGGAATTTATATTTTTTCTCCAATAGTTCATCCCTGGTATTTAACTTGGATTATCCCTCTTTTAATATTTATTCCAAGCAAAGCTTTTTTTTGGTTAATAATGTCTTGTCAATTTTCCTACTATATTTTAATTAAATACACACAAGAAAATATTTGGCAAGAATCTACAATTATCAAATTAATTGAATATCTACCATTTTTTGCTTTACTAATATGGGATCTGCTAAGATTTCGAGCTATAAGAAAAAACCATTTTCAGGAACAACTAACATATGTCAACAAAACAAGTTAAAGAGCGCAAAGAAAATTTTGAGACTTCTTCTGGTATAGAAATTAAAAGAACATTTTTAGCCGAAGATGCTATTGATAAAGAAGGGTTTTTAGACCTTTCTGAGCCTGGACAATATCCTTTTACTCGTGGTATTCACGCCAATATGTATCGAAGCCGCTTTTGGACAATGCGCCAATATGCTGGTTTTGGAACAGCACGCGAGTCTAATCAACGCTATAAATATTTGCTAGAAAATGGTACTACAGGGCTTTCTGTTGCTTTTGATCTACCAACACAAATTGGGCTAGATTCTGATAGTCCGCTTTCACTTGGAGAAGTTGGAAAAGTTGGTGTAGCAATAGATTCTCTACAAGATATGGAAATACTCTTTGATGGTATACCGCTTGATAAAGTCTCAACTTCAATGACCATCAATTCTACAGCATCAATTTTGCTTGCTCTTTATATTGCTGTTGCTAAAAAACAAGGCATATCGCTTGATAAAATTAATGGGACAATACAAAACGACATCTTAAAAGAATATATTGCACGTGGAACTTATATTTATCCGCCAAAAGCATCTTTACGAATAATTACAGATATTTTTGCTTTTTGTGCTAAAGAAGTTCCTAATTGGAACACTATTTCTATTTCTGGTTATCATATTCGTGAAGCAGGTTCAACAGCAGCCCAGGAAATAGCTTTTACACTTGCCAACGCGATTTGTTATGTCCAAGCGGCAATTGATGTAGGTTTAGAGGTTGATAAATTTGCCCCAAGATTAAGCTTTTTCTTTAATGCACATAATAATTTGCTAGAAGAAATAGCAAAGTTTCGTGCTGCTCGTCGTCTTTGGGCCAGCATTATGCGAGAACGTTTTGGAGCAAAAGACGAAAAGTCTATGATGCTACGTTTTCATACTCAAACCGCTGGTAGCACACTTACAGCCCAACAACCTGATGTCAATGTTGTACGTGTCACCATTCAGGCTTTAGCGGCTGTTTTAGGTGGAACACAATCACTACATACAAACTCACGGGACGAGGCTTTAAGTTTACCTACAGAAGAAGCGGCCCGTGTCGCGCTTCGTACCCAACAAGTTATTGCACATGAATCTGGCGTAGCAGATTCAGCCGACCCGCTAGCAGGTTCTTATCTTATAGAATATTTAACAAATGAACTTGAACTAAAAGCTAGAGAATATATAAACAAAATTGATGATATGGGAGGCGTTTTAACTGCAATTGAAAAAGGTTGGATACAACGAGAAATTCAAGACGCTGCTTACAAGTATCAAAAACAAGTAGAACGAGGCGAAGAAATCGTTGTTGGTGTAAATAAATTTGCTATCAAAGAAGAACATTCTATTCCTAGATTAAGAATTGATCCAGAAATTGAACGCTTGCAAGTAGAGTTTTTACAAAAACTTCGTGCAGAAAGAAATAACTCACTTGTACAAGAAGCTTTATCAGAAATTGAACGTATAGCGCAAACTAATGAAAATCTAATGCCTTATATTATTAATGCAGTAGAGTGTTATGCAACTGTAGGAGAAATTTCTAATGTTTTAAGAAAAGTTTTTGGAGAATATCAAGAAGTTTTAGGACTCTAATAACATGTTGAAATGCTATGGAGAAAATTGTCCTATTAAAGAGGACTGCTATCACTTTACACAACCTTATGTAAAGCGAAATGCTTTTGCCCAAAGTCCTTATAACCATACAACACAAAGTTGTGAGCATTTTTATTCTAATATTCCAAAAGAAGAATTTATAAGAGAGTCTGCTTACCATATTTGGCTAAGAGAAGGAAAACCAGAAAATAAAGCCTTAGATCATTGGAATAAAGCTTATATAAGTGCCTGTATAAGTACAGGAAGAATAAAACCTGAGTAAGGAAAAACTAATAGCTATAAATCTTGAATTTTTTCCTCGTTATAGCTGCGTCAAAAGCTGCGTCAAAAATTAATTGCCAAAATACATTTTCCTTGACAGTAAAATAAAAGGTATAATTTTCTCTACTGTAATAATTCAAATAAAAAGAGGCTAAATTTTATGCAATGTTCTGAATTAGCTAAAAGTCTATATTTATCAAAAAAATCTAATTCTGCTAGCAGCATTTTACAAAGCCTTAATGAACATAAATTAATTAACTGCTCTGCGGAAGTTTTACAAGCAACAACAGGTTTTGAAAGAGGTTTGGGAATTGAAGAAACTTGTTCTTGTCTAGTAGCAGCAGCAATGGCAGCAAGCTTAGCTAAAGCTAAGACTGATGGCAAGGAAGCAGTTCAAAAAATTTCATCCCAAATTGCAGAAGATTTTCGCCAAGAATATCAAACTACTAAATGTAGCGAACTAACTGCACAATTTCCTGATTTTTCCTCTGAAGAACGAAAAAATAATTGTTCAAAAATAGTAGAATTTGTGACTAGAAAAACCGTTGATTTGCTAACCAAACAAGAAATTGAAAGCGGCGATTTTAGCTTAACAAGATTTATAGAATACCTTTCAAAACTCCCTCAAACAGAATTTACAGCAGAAAATATTTTTCAATTAATGCAAAAAGTTACTATTGATGAAAAAGAAATTACTAAATGTCTTAACTTTTCTTCAGAAAGCTATGCTCGTAATTTATTTTATAAAGATAGCCGCTTTGAAGTTTTAATAATGTGTTGGGGAAAAGATCAAAAAAGCCCTATCCATGATCACTTTGAATCTTTTAGCGTAGAAAAAATCTTTTCTGGCAAAATCATTAACACAAATTACCAACTCTTAGACCCGCAAACAGACGAAATCAAAGAAACAGATTCACAAACTTTAGATATTGGAGAAGTAATTTTTAGCAATCCTGGTGCTATTCATAAAATTGAGCCAGCCAATGATTTACCTGCCGTTTCCATCCATCTTTATTCACCTCCCTTAAAACAAATGAAGTTTTTTAACTTGGAAGAAAAAACATCTTACTGGGCTAAGTTGCGCTATCTTTATATATACCAACCTGAAGCATGGCATTCTTTATCATCTTGTAGCTTGTAAATTACTCTTCTTAAGATAAAAACTTAGCTGTTAGTGCTAAATAGATCTTAAAAGTTAAAAACCTATGTCTTTTTTTGTTTTTATCTAAAACCCATTTAAAAAAATCAACCACTTACAAACTATCCTTTATTCCAACTTTACACCCCAAAATAAACTTGTTATATATATTTTCAAGTCTTAAAAATATATATAAATACTAGTAATTATACATATGGAACACTTCAACTATTATAACTATCACACAGAAGTAGAAGAATTTTTTGTTAGCAAACGTGGTGCGCCAATGCTGCTTTCACCATTAGATTGGTCACTAGTTGAAAGCTGGCGGACAATGGGAATACCTCTACATGTCGTTTTACGCAGTATTAATAAATGCTTTGAGGGCTATAATATTGATTCCAACCGAGGAAAACGAGTAAATACAATTTCTTACTGTCACCAAGAAGTATTAGCTAGTTTTAAGGATTATGTAGAGTCTCAAGTTGGAGGATCTGCTAGTAATGATACTCCTGCAAATAATAACAAAAAAGAAGTAAATAGTAATTTCTCCAAACAACAAATAATAGGCTACATTACAGAATGCTGCGAAGAATTAGAACAGGCCCGACTATCTGCAACTCAGCAAGGCTATGAAACACTTGGAGAAACTCTTAACCGAGCTATTGACCGATTAATTGAACTAACACAAAGATTAGAAAATACTAGCTTTATTGACACAGAAAAATTAGAAATGGATTTAACTGTTTTAGAAGAAATAATTTACCAAAACTTACGGCAAAATATTCCTATTCAAGAACTAAAAGAAATAGAAAAAGAGGCTGTTAATCAGTTGCGTTTACATAAAAAAAATATGGAAGAAAAAGTTTATAAACAAACTCTAGAAAGCTTTATTGCAAAACGTCTAAGAGAAAAATTTTTTATTCCCCGGCTAAGCCTCTTTTATATGATTTGTTAATTTTCTTTAATTATCTTTTCATTGACGGAGGAAAGATAATTAGTGCTTCTCCATTAAGCAAACCTGTAGCTAAATCCCCTACTGAACGTACTTCAAAAAGATCTGAACTACGATATTCTACTTGCGTTTCATCATTTTGTAGTGATGCGTAAGCCTGTCTTCCAGCCTCTTTATCTAATTGTTCAATTAATATTGCCGCATAAATTTTTCCTGCACCGCTACCATTTTCAAGTAACCAATCTAAATGTGGACGTGCAAATTCAGCATCAGAAAAAGCTTGTTCAAAAGCCTTAAAAGTGTCTGTTCTTTTATTAGCAAAGCCTACAGCAGAATCATCTAAATGTGCAGCATTACTTAAAACTTGAATATAGTCTGGACGATCACTCATAAATAATTATCCTTAGATTAAAATATGTAGATTTAGTTTTGTAGCCTTAGAAAGGCTTATTATAAGCAGATTATTTTAGCTCTTTCTAGGAAGCTTTCCCGCTTTTTTATAAACTTCGATTAGCTATTGCTTTTCTATTAAGCTTTTGGTTAGCTTTAGGAAAATTTTTCAATATCTACTAATTAGCTTAGGAGTAACTTATGTCTGAGCAAAATATATCCCCAATGGAGTCACAAGTAAAAGAGCTTTGTCAAAAACGCCAATACGCCCAAGCATTAGCTCTAACTAATGAATGGTACATTTCTGCTGTCAAAGAATTTGGGGAAGAACATTTAGAAGTTGCAACTGCATTAAATTATATTGCTGTGCTTCATCAAACATTAGGTAAACATTTAGAAGCTGAACCTTTTTTTAAAAAATACCTAGACCTTAGAATCAAACTTCTTGGAGAAAAAGACCCTGGTGTCATTGTAGGTTTAGATAACTTTGCTCTCTACTATCAAACTATTGGTAAATTTAAAGAAGCAGAAGCCCTACGTAAAAAAGCTATATCACTTCATAAATCTGATGGTGAGGAAACTCTAGAACTATCCAAACACTTAAATAATCTAGCTTCTCTTTATAATCAATTAGGAAAGCATAAAGATGCCATAAAATTAATGAAACAAGCCTTAGCTATTGATACAAAAATACTAGGCGATAAACATGCAAATATTGCTATTGGACTTAATAATATAGCTTCTCTTTATATATCAATAAAAGATTATAAAACAGCAGAAGAATATTGCAAAAAAGCTCTTGATAAAGCTCTTGATGTTTTTGGGGATGAGCATCCCAATCTAGCAATTTCTCTTAATACTTTAGGGATTCTTTATCGTAACATTGGACGGTTTCAAGATGCCGAGCCTCTTTATAAAAGAGCCTTAGAAATTAACACCAAGCTTTTAGGCTCAGAACACCCTAACGTCGTTACCACATTAAATAATTTGGCTACTCTTTATGGAAATATGAAAAAATATGACCAAGCAATAACAATAATGAAAAAAGTGTTAGAACTTGACCTTAAACAATATGGTAAAAAACACCCAAATACAAAACTTAGTGTAACTGGTATGATAGAGCTTTATAACGCAATGGGAAAACCAGATGAAGCTCAAAAAGTTTTACAGCAATTTAAACAATTATAAGTTTTCTATAAATAACAAAAAATGTAGTCAATTATTATCAAATAACTGGCTACATTTTTTGCTTAAAACCGTTTAATTAAATTTTATTTAAGTTACGTTATACTTAAATTACTTTGAATCCTCTTTGCGAGCGCAGTCTCGGTCATTAATGGCCGAGAGGTTCACTAAAACAGATCTAGTAACTCAATTGGGTGTAAGACAAGCGTTTGCTCGCCAGCTAGTTGAAGCCCTGCGCCAATGTGCATTGCACAGCCAGGATTACCTGTAACTAAAAAATCTGCTTGGGTTTGTAGGATATTTTCTATTTTTTCTTTTAGCAAAGCTTGGGCCATCGTCGGATGTGTAAGGTTGTAAATTCCACCGCTACCACAACAAGTTTCTGCTCCAACTAACGGCACAAATTCAGCACCAGGAATTTTACGAAGTAAATCTATAGGCTGTTGTCGGACAGCTTGCCCGTGATGAAGATGACAAGGTGCATCATAAGTAACTTTTGCTTTAATTGGCTGGCCTGTATGTAAATCAATGGTAGATAAAAACTCACTGACATCTTTAACCCTTTGGCTAAAGGCTTGGGCGCGTTCAGCATATTCTGGATCATTTGCAAGTAGCCGCCCATAATCTTTCATCATTGCCCCACAACCAGCAGCATTAACAATAATTGGAAAACTATTTTGACTCCCAACAGGCATAAAACTATCAATATTAGCTTTTGCTAGCATTATTGCAGTTTTATGAAAGCCTGAATGAGCATGTAAAGCACCACAACAAACTTGTTGCTTCGGTATTTCTACAAAACAGCTATTTCTAGTTAAAACTCTGGTAGTTGCTCGGTTAGTTTCAGTAAACAGCCCTTCCATTATGCAGCCTGTAAATTGTGCTACTTGGTAGCTAGCAACAAATTCGCTATCACTAATTTCATTAATTTGTGAAGGTGGAAGATTTAATAATTTTCTAGCAGCAGGTAACTGACTTTCTGCTTTGTTAAGAAGTGCTAGAGCAAACTCTATTGCTGGCAAATACTTAAATAATCCTGATTTTAGCAGCAGTGTAGTTAGTCCGCTTTGTTGGAGCAGCTTTAATGTTTTCCAGACTAGTTCTAACAACCATTTGCGGGTAAAAACTTGTTTTAAGACTAGACCAAGAAAGAAATTTTTTATTCTTGTCCAAAGAGTTAGTTTTTCTGGTTTTGTTTCCACCATTTCAGCACGTGCAGTTTCTAGCAAATGACCAAAATTAACGCCCGATGGACAAACCGTTTCACAAGCACGACAGCCTACACATTGGTCTAAATGTTTATGATAAGTAGGGGAAATGTCTATTTTTTCTTCAGCTACGGCTCGCATTAAATAAAGCCTGCCTCGTGGCGAGTCGTTTTCATTACCTAAAACTCGATACGTAGGGCAAGTAGGCAAACATAACCCACAATGAACACAGGCAAGTAATTTATCAGCTTCTTGGTCTAAGGCTGTTTTTAACATGTCTCTAAATATAGCCAAAAATTAGTTAAACCTAAAGTTATAAAGCCATAATTCTAGCTTTGCTTGAAGTTTATGCTTAACAAACATTATCCTAAAAATTCTAAAAATAAAATTTTCTTAGGCAAAAAAACATGTCTGTTTTAGATCGCTACTCACGTCAAACACTTTTTGAAGGTATTAAAAAAGCTGGACAAGAAAAATTACTTAATAGTCATGCTGTAATTATTGGTTGTGGTGCATTAGGAACAATGCAGCTAGAAATGCTTGCTCGTGCTGGGGTAAAGCGACTTCGCGCAATTGACCGGGATTTTGTAGAGTTTTCTAACCTTCATAGACAAATAATGTTTGATGAAATCGCAGCTAAAACCCACTTGCCAAAAGCTATTGCGGCTTGTGAGAGAATCGCACAAATTAACTCAGATATAGAAGCAGAAAGCATTGTAGCCGATGTTAATCACACCAATATTGAAAAATTTATTGCTGATGCTGATATTGTTTTAGATGGAACAGATAATTTTGAGACAAGATTTTTAATTAATGATGCCTGTATAAAGCATAATAAACCTTGGATTTATGGCGCGGCAGTTAGCTCTTATGGGCTAACAATGGCTGTTTTGCCGGGTCAAACACCTTGCCTACGTTGTGTTTTTGAAAACGCCCCGCCTCCGGGCAGTTCCCCAACTTGTGACACAGCAGGCGTAATTTTACCAATTATTGCCGTAATTGCTGCTTATCAGACTACAGAAGCATTAAAAATTCTAACTGGCAATTTAGAAAATTTACATAAAGGATTGATTCAAATAGACCTTTGGCAAAATACTTATAGCAAAATAAACGTTCAAAGCCTGCTAGAGCGTGCCGATTGTCGAGCGTGTCAACATAAACAATTTGATTTTTTAGTGGCTGAAAATCGCCAGTTGATGACCACACTTTGCGGGCGTAATGCTGTCCAAATTGTTCCATCACAAATAACTAAGTTAGATTTGATTTCAATAGCTGAAAAGTTAAAAAGTTGCGGTGAGGTAAATGTAAATAAGTTCTTATTGCGTGTTAAGCTAGAAAACTATGAAATGACCGTGTTTTCTGATGCTCGTAGCATTATTCATGGCACAAAAGACGAATCCATTGCACGCGGTCTTTATGCTAAATATATTGGTGTGTAATAGCCTAGGATTCATATAAGGAGAAATAAAAATGGAAATAGGAAAAGAGCGTTCTGATCTAGGTTCTTATCTGTCTATGGGAGCCGAAATTATAGAAAATGAATGGCATAAGGGCGAAATTTTTGTTAAACGACGTGGCATGCTACATCCTAAGTATTCTTTTTTACATAATGATAAAGAATTTGCCACATTGCATTGGCATCGCTCCCGTATAGGCACTTATATTGCTACTGGAATGATAGATTTTCAGTTAGACTTAGAAGTAACTTCAATGGGTAGAATAATTACAGCCAAAGACAAAATGAGCAATCTTTCTCGTTTGACTAATAAATCTCTTAATCAAGCTAAACCTAGACTCTCAATTGAACTGTCCAATGGAGATAACTTTTTTCTTAACCAAATATCCAAAAAAACTGGAAAATACCAACATACTTTAACCGTAATAAAAGCTCATTATATTCATTCCTTAGCTGAGTTTAAGTTTAACCAACAAACAGGACGCTCCCACACAATTACAGCAATCAATGTTGAACCAATTATGCGTTGGGAAGCCGAGCATTTTCATCATTTAATGGCCTTGATAATGTCAAGAATCGCCTTTATTCAAGAGCATGGAAAAACTTATTAGCAATGACTATTTATTTAGATAACGCTGCAACAAGCTACCCTAAACCGCCATTGGTTTATCAACGAATGATAGAAAGCCTTCAGCTTTCAGGAGCAAATCCGGGCCGCTCCGCCCATCGTATGGCTAGAGCCGCCCAACAAATTATTGAAGATACTCGTCTAAAATTAGCTAAATTGATTAAAGCTCAAAGTTTAGAACAAATTATCTTTACTTTTAATGCTACTGACGCGCTAAACATTGCAATCAAAGGTGTTTTATCAACAGGGGATCACGCGATTTCTACCACTTTAGAACATAATTCCGTTCTAAGACCACTACAAAATTTAGCCCAAAAAGACATCTTGCTTTCCCTAGTCGGTTTTGACTCGCAAGGTTTTGTTAGCCCACAAGAAATTGAAAAACAAATCCGGCCAGAAACCAAGCTAATAGCTGTTACAGCCGCCTCTAATGTTTTAGGAACACTTCAACCTATTGCTGAAATTGGAGATATAGCTAAACGCCATAATTTACTTTTTCTAGTAGACGCAGCCCAAGCCCTAGGAGTTATTGCAATAGATGTTCAGCAAATGCAGATAGATTTACTTGCTGCTAGTGGTCATAAAAGCCTGCTTGGGCCTCCCGGCACAGGATTATTTTACTTAAGCAATCGCGCCAAGGTAAAAAGCTGGCGGGAAGGTGGAACGGGTGGAGACTCGCTTTCACCCTTGCAACCTGTAGAACTTCCCTTTCAACTTGAAGCAGGAACACATAATTTAGCTGGAATTGCTGGTTTAGGTGCAGCCCTAGACTTTTTAGCCCAAGAAAGTATTGAAAAAATTAGGTGTCATGAGCTTTCTTTGCTTGAGTATTTGTTAAATTCTATTCAAGAAATTGATGAAGTAAAAATTTATGGGTCAAATGATTTAACTCGCCGTGTTGGAGTTCTGTCTTTTGCTGTTGCTAGCTATCGTTCAGACGAGGTAGCCGCAATTTTAGACCAACATTTTGATATTGCTGTACGTGGAGGCTTACATTGCGCTCCATTAGTACATAAAACTTTAGGAACTAGTCCTGATGGTTTAGTACGTGTCAGCATCGGAGCATTTAACACTTTAGAAGAAATAAAGTTATTTATTACAGCAATTAAAGAAATTGTTGTAGGTTAGTTTATAGATTTTTTGATTTATTTTTTTTCAAATAATTATTAATGGTTCGACTGTTTTTAGAGGTAAAAATAGTTTTAATGGATTATCATCAAAAGCTGTAAAACCATATTTTAGATAAAAATTTTTTGCTTGTTCATCTATTGCATCAACTATAATTATTCTTATACCAAAATCATAACTTGCACTTAAAACACGACTAAAGGCATTAAAAAGAAGGTATTCTCCTAATTTTTTCCTTGAGCAGTTTTATCTATAGCTAATCTAGCTAACAAAATTGCGGGTATAGGATAATTAGGCAACCCTCTAGTTTGCTTTTTGGGTAGTTTCTCTTTTACTATCTCGGTTGCTGTTAAAGTGTAATAGCCTTTTATCTCTTTATTATTTTCTTCTACTGCTACAAAAGTTCTTCCAAGACCTCTATTAGCATTAATTTCCGCATAAGATTTTATATATTTATCCAAACTTTCATAGCCACAAGAAAAGTTTTCTACCTTATGATTTTCACTTGAAAACAACTCTATTTTTATTTTGAGTAGATTTTCCATAGTTTAGTTTTATTTAACTATAGCCTTATAACGTTTTGCAGCTTGCTTTAATGCTTCATTTGCTTCAGGAGGATTTTCTAATTGAGCCATCAGTTTGTCCCAATCTCTATTTGAAACTTTTATGGTTATGTGTTCTTCTATTACTTTTTCAGCCACTGGGACTACGTTTTCTAAAACAAAATCGCTAATTGTTTTGTTAGAGTAGCTAGCAGCTTGTTCTATTTTTTCTTTTGTTAATTTGTCTACACGTATTTGTAATTTATTATTTCTTTGTTTAGAAGGGTTTAGCATACTATTTGACCTTTATATTTGTCATTAAATGTAATCCAAATAGGATTACAAATTTGCATTATTTTAATCAAATCATCCTTAAAATACAAACTAATATTTTTATTGTTGCCAAATATAGGAAAAATTCTGAACCTTTGAAAATCTAGTCACGTTAGGCGGCTTTGGCTTCTCAAGCCAACATTCAAATCAACAAAATTTTAATTTCAATAAACTTTTAGGAGTAAAAACCATGAAATCTACCCTACCAAATATCACTCTAGTATCCGCTGTAGACAAATTAACCAAAATGCGCTCTATGCGGGGTCTAGGTCTTCAGACATTGCTTAAATAGCAGTAAAAGTTCCCAAAAGAACAGCTTTTTATTTAATCTTTTGAGATCCTCTACTGCACCAACAATTTAATCATTGTCCGACACCTACCATTAGGAATTAATCACAACGTCCAACCTGGACATTTATCAAGGCTCATCTAGCCTTAACTTAATGGTGCAGTTTATGAAAAATAATTTAGATAACTTAAATAATATTAATAATCTTGAAGTATCTTTACCAAACGAGCCTCAAACTAGTTTGTTTAGACGATTTAAGCAAACCTTAAAAGAAGCAATCTCAGGCTCAGAACAAGATTTCACCGAAGGTAGCATCAACCGAGCAATTATCTTGCTATCTGTTCCAATGGTGCTAGAAATGTCAATGGAATCCCTTTTTGGAATTGTTGACGTTTTCTTTGTAGCACGGCTTGGTGCAGATGCTATTGCTACGGTAGGTCTTACAGAATCAATACTTACACTTATTTTTGCTATTGCTATGGGCTTAAGTATGGCAACTACAGCACTTGTTGCCCGACGAATTGGAGAAAAATCACCTGAAGCCGCTTCTATAGTAGCAGTTCAAGCAATTATTATTGGAATTATTGTTTCCTTAATAATTGGAATTTCTTCAATTCTACTAACACCAAAAATATTTCAATTAATGGGAGCATCTGCGGGTGTTACTGCTACAGGCACAAATTATGCAAAAGTAATGCTTGGCGGCAACATAACAATAATGCTTTTGTTTCTCATTAATGCAATTTTTCGTGGTGCTGGCGATGCTGCAATAGCGATGCGGGCATTGGTGCTTGCTAATTTATGTAACATAGTGCTTGACCCTTGTTTAATCTTTGGACTTGGGCCATTTCCAGAACTTGGTGTCACAGGTGCAGCCATAGCAACTACTATAGGTCGTGCAATAGGTGTTGGCTATCAACTTCTAGCTTTGTTTAGCAAAGGGCGTATACAAATAAGGTTTGAACATTTACGGATTGATTTTTCCATTATGCGTCAACTTTTAAGTATCTCTCTTGGTGGTATGTTCCAATATCTAGTTGCAACAGCTAGTTGGCTAGGTCTAGTTAGGATGGTTGCAATTTTTGGCGATGCTGCACTAGCTGGTTATACTGTAGCAATTCGTATAATTATTTTTGCTATTCTACCTTCTTGGGGAATGAGCAATGCAGCAGCAACATTAGTAGGCCAAAACCTAGGTGCTAACCGCCCTGAAAGAGCAGAAAAGTCTGTTTGGCGTACAGCCGTGATTAATATGCTTTTTCTAGGTCTTGTCACAGTGCTATTTATTTTATTTGCTGAACCTCTAGTACGTCTTTTTACTAGTGATGCTAAAGTAGTTCTTTATGGTGTAGATTGCCTTCTTTACATAAGCTATGGTTATGTATTTTATGCCTATGGAATGGTAATGGTACAAGCCTTTAATGGTGCAGGAGATACACTTACACCGACAATTATAAATTTATGTTGTTACTGGCTTTTACAAATTCCTTTAGCATATTTCCTAGCAACCAGAACTAGCATGGGCGCACAAGGTGTTTTTATTGCGATAACAATTGCTGAATCTCTAATTGCTGTAGTTGGAATTTATGTATTTCGTTTAGGTCGCTGGAAAACGCGTAAAATCTAATAGCCTGAAAATAATTAAGTTACTAAAGTGAAATAATTTTGCTTTAGTAACTTAATATTCTATTTATCTTGTAGTTAAACTTATTTAGTTAACAAAAATTACAATTGGAAATAACAAAAAAGTTAAGGTAAAATTGGGCTTAAGTTTCCAGTAAAAAGACAAAATTTATGACAGAACAAAACAACCAACAATTCCCCAATGAAAATGACACAGCAACCTTAAACAAAATGGCTGCTGATATTCACACCTTACAATCCGATATGAATTTTGTAAAAGCTGAACTGGCTAAACGTACTAATCCTGAATTTTTATCAGCTTTTAGTCAAATTGTTAAAGATGTTGTCACTGATCTTAAAGCTGAAATCAAAGCTGACCTTGAGCTTGCTCTTGCTCAACAAAAGGCTGAGTTAAAAGCTGAAATCAAAGCTGACCTTGAGCTTGCTCTTGCTCAACAAAAGGCTGAGTTTGAGATCTTGCTCTTTGCTCAACAAAAAGCTGATCTTAAAGCTGAAATCAAAGCTGACCTTGAGCAAGCTTTAGCCAATCAAGACGCTAAATTTGAGCTAGCACTAAGTAATCTTAAGCAAGAAATGCTACAAGAGTTCAAACTTGTTAAGCATGAAATTAAAAGTCTAGGTCGTAGTCTGCACCCACTAATGAAAGAACTTGGCGACCAAGCAATAAGATTAGATATGCTCGAAGACAAAACAGAAAAACTAGAAGCTAAATTAGCTAGCTAATCTAGCTTCTAGTTAAAACACGCTTTTTATAATTTTGGACAAGCAAACCTTACCCAACATGAACATAAGGACGGCGTTTTGGGTTAGGTTCAGCTAGTCTTAAAACTTCACGAGTAACAGGAGCAGTATCACCTTCACCAAAAGCTAAATATTTCAATACATAAGTAATAGGATTACCTTCTGTCCATCCAAAATAAACATGCGGTTGCTGGCGAGTATTATCACGAATATGTAAAAGTAACGCAGCAATAGCATTAGGTATAGCAGGACTTTCACATCTTAAAATCCGATGTTTTCCTTCTGCAACTCCATTAATTTCTAGAACTTCATCTGTAAATTCTGAAGCATCCCCTGGTGTTATCTCTAAAAATATTAATTGATCGTCAAATAGATTATGTATTTCTCTAGCTTCTTTTTCTTTAAAATTATATGTGTGACCGCCTGGTCTATGGGCAATAATTCGTATTTCACCAATTTTGCTAGCTTCTTTTATAAACTGTTGAGCCGTTTTGTCTAAAAATACTTTTTTAGTTCTTAACTCTGTAGAACGTAGAGCGCGAGATGTTAAAGAAGTAACCAAAGTAACGATGATAAAAAATGAAGCTATTTTTATTCCTTCTGGCCTTTCAAAAACATTAAGTATAGTTGTATAACCAAATACTAAAGTAATAAGTAAAAACTTAATTCGGCTTGCCCACCCATTTTTCCAAACAATTAAAGTAACCGCTAAAGCAGCAGAAAACATTAGCACTAGCACACCAGTAGCATAAGCACCGCCTTGAGCATCTACATCAGCTTCAAATAAAATTGTGATTATAAATCCTACTGCGGTAAAAAATAATACTAGTGGTCGAGAAGCCCTAGCCCAATCAGGAGCCATTCCATATTTAGGTAAATATCTTGGCACTAAATTAAGTAGTCCTGCCATTGCTGAAGCACCTGCAAACCACAAAATAGAAATAGTGCTTAAGTCATAAACTGTTCCAAAAGCTTTTCCTAGATAAAGATAAGCTAAATAAGCCAATGCACGGCCATTAGCTTGTCCACCGGGTTGAAATTCTTTTTCAGGAATTAAAAATGTAGTAACTAAACTGCTGCTAATTAGAAACACGCTCATAATTATTGCTGCTGCAAATAACAAGTTTTTTGTGTTTCTAATTCGTCCTTCAGGTTTTTCTGCTTTGTCGGTCAAATCACCTTTTACTAAAGGCATTACAGCCACACCTGTTTCAAAACCTGATAAACCTAATGCTAATTTAGGAAAAAGCAGCAAAGACACTCCCAATATATTCCAAGATGTCCCATGTGTAGTAAACATAGCCGTTTTCCAACTAGCAATAACACTAAGATCTTTTATAATGTGATAAAAGCCTACTGAAATTACAACAAAGTTAAGTATTAGATAAGCAAATACTAAAAAGACGGCTAAATTAATAGCTTCCTTAAATCCTTTTAAGAAAACAGCACCTAATAATGTTACTAGTAAAAGTGTAACTAAAACCTTATGGTCTAACCAATGAGGGACAAAAGGATTTTCTATAATATGAGCCGTAGCATCAGCAGCAGACAAAGTAATTGTTATCATAAAATCTGTTGCTGCAAAGCCAAGTAGAATTAAAACTAAAACCTTACCTTTCCAACGTGGCAACATTGCTTCTAATATTGAGATACTGCCTTGACCGTGAGGGCTTTCTGCTGCTACACGTCTATAAATAGGCAATGCTCCAAACAAAGTTACTAACACCACAATAAAAGTTGCCATAGGTGATAGTAGTCCTGCGGCTAAAAAAGCAATACTAGGTTGATAGCCTAGCGTAGAAAAGTAATCTACCCCAGTTAAGCACATTACTTTCCACCAGCTAGCTTGTTCATGAGCTTTAGCTTTTTCTTTATCTGGTTTTTTGGTGGTATCTTTTATGCCTTCTAATAGCCAAAAATTGAAGCGTTTTTTTAATGATGTGATTGACATTTTTTATCTCACCTGATTTAGAAAGGAAGATTTGTATTTATGAAAGGGGGTGTTGAAGAAATAATTTGTTAGGTGAAAAAATTTTAGAGTTAAAAAGTAAGCCTACAATTTTACTAGCACTTGTAAACATCAATTATTCCTTCCAATCACGCCTACGAAGTTAGCTGACGGGCTTGGGTGTGGAAGTACCCTATTAAGTTAAACTTAAATTCGCCCCATTATTAAAAGATTACAAAAGCAATCTTTTTGGTTCCTCCGCTCTATTTTATAAATAGATTAGGCTAATAAATAATCATTTAATACTTAAAATAAAACTACTAAACCTTTGCATTTATTTGAGTTAGACAACAATTTTCTTTTAAGTAGATCAAGTTTATCTAAATTGGATAAGGAAGTAATAAGAAATTCATAAAGAATATATAAAGATTTGAAGCTCACTTTGTAATCACACTCTTAGCCCCAACTAGCCTAACATATACGGCATAATCACTTTGTAATCACACTCTTAGCTCCGAAGGAGCATAATAATCGTAGCCTAGGTCTTACGACCCATAAGCGCGAACTTAAGCAATAAGTTATCCACAATGAATAAGTTACTAAACTCTTAGCTCGGAAGGAGCGTAAGATATGTAGCCTAGGGCGTAAGCCCTAGGAAAAAGTAATTAAGTCTCTTTAAGCCCTGTAAGGGCGTAAGAGCCTTTTCTTGTTAAACTCTTACGCCCCGTTGGGGCTTTATACGACATATTACCTAAACCCAGAGCTTACGCTCTGGGCTACATATCTTTCGCCCCGTTGGGGCTTAAGACGCTACATCGCTTGGTTTACGCCATATTTAATCAATCTTCCCCTATAAACGGCAACGTCATTTGTTCGCCAAGTTTTTCTATATCCGCCACCATTTTATTAAAATTACTGCTCTTGTTTTCTTTAACAATTTCAACAAATTTATCATTTATATGCGCTTTATTTTCTACAATTATTTCTTTTGATTCTTTTTTATTTTCTACTTTTCTCTTTACGCTAACCTTACGTGATTTTTCTGTTGTAGCCGCTTCTTTTTCCTGTTTGATTCTCTCTAGCAACACGCTTGCAGGTTCATCATTTGGGTCTTGGGCTACAAGTTCACCGCGAAAAGCTTTAGCTAGTATTGATTGAGTCAACTTATCAACATACGATTTAGCCTTTTGGTAGCGGCCTTCTAGCTGATCAGCAAGCTTAAAGAGCGACTCAACCCGCCGAACAATTTCTTGTTGTTCTGCTAGAGGGGGAAGAGGAAATAATATTGATTTTAAGATAGTTTGGTTAAGATTTGTCCTCCTGTGTGGCTTGACCATTACTCAACTTTTGGTTAAAACAAAGGAGAACCATTAAACAAATAAAAAAACAAAGGCAACATTATTTTGTCTGAAACAAACCACACAATTAGATTTGTTGATATTCTAGCTTCCCCCCTTGAGGAACAACACAAACTTCTCCAACTGTACCAGAACGCGATATTAAAATATCTCCTGGTAACGCTTCATACTCTGATAATTCTTTAGCTTTTTGTGAAGTAATATGTATTTTACTTCCATTTATAAATTGCATAAATCCAATATTTTCAATTCCTAAAACAGGAATTCCTTCTGGTTGATGATCACTTTTGTGCAATATGCTTCCAAATCAGGCCCATTTTTAACCCTTTCCTATCATTTGAAAGAAAAGTGTCAATAGATGTGTAATCCCATCCTTCTACGAGTTCTGGCAATGAACCAACATCAATATTTGGATTAAAAGTTTTTAAGTCCACATTTGATAAAAAAGATTGTTTTGTTGTTAGGTTGTTGAGTAAATCCTTATTCCCCTCCCGCCAATCTGCCGTCAATCGCCCATCACAAGCCGCAGCCAAAACCGATTGACGAAATCGCTTGAGAATACGTGGGATTTTCTCTAGCCGTTTTTGGCACCCATCAACCTTGCCTAACAGCACTTCTAGCTTGGCAACTATGCGGCGTTGCTCGTTTAGGGGGGGGGAAAATATAAGGTTTAAAATCTTCTTTGTTAAATTATTAATATGCCTTCGTGTCAGAAGATGAATTATTTCGATATTCTGCTTTTAAATTTTCCAGAAATAAGAAACAGCGTCTTAAACCCAAAAATCTTTTAGATAACAGCATTATCTGTAATTTGTGCCTTTTTTCCTGCTAATCACTTTGCCCAGCCAGACAATGCAAGAACTGAAACCAAAGCACTTCTTAACTTTTTTTTGGGAACAATAACAGCTTTGTTGGAACATTAACAATTCTTGAGTTGAGAATACTTTTTTAGCATTTAAATCAAGGTTGTTAGCTTTGATTAAAGGATATAGCCTTCTTTATTTGCTTTTATTACAATCCATCTTTATGGTGAATTGCACTTCGACCGATCAAATCTTTTCGCAAATGAACACTACTTGCCATCTTACAGGTTTTTGCCAAAATTATTCATTATTTATTTCATCCTTCCTTTAATAAAATAATTATTTCCTTTAAATCATCCACAACCGCTTCTAACTCTGTGATTGCTTCTGTAGCTAGGTCTTGGGGTTCGGGTAACTCGTCAGCATCCTCTAAGGACTCATCCTTAAGCCAAGTGATGTCTAGCTTATAATCTCGCTCTTTTACTTCATCAATGCTAAAACAACGGAAACGCCCCTCTAAACCTGTGTCCGTGCGCTTGCTGTTGCCGTTTGGGTCTGCACCATAGCATTGCTCAAATTCTGCAAAATGCTCTGGTGATAATGGTCGGTCTTTTTTAGTAATTCCTGCAACATTGGAACGCCCATCAAAAATCCAGACTTTTTCTGTAGCTAATCCTTTTTGCAAAAATATCACATTAGCTTTAACACCTTGGCTATAAGGCGTAAATGTCCCACGTGGCAAGCGCAAAACCGTATGGACATTGCAATCCTGCATTAAAATCTCAAAAACTTCACCTGCCTTGCCTTCAAATAAACAATTGTCCGGCAACACCACCGCAGCACGTCCACCTGGTTTTAATACTGTCAAAATATGTTGTAGAAAATTAAGCTGTTTGTTTGATGTGCTGATTGTAAAATCTTCACGCTTTGGGGCCTGATTTGCTCCCTTTGTACCAAATGGCGGATTAGTCAAAATTATGTCAAAGCGTTTACTAGACGCAGGTTGTTCTATTGTGTCGCCAAACTCAATTTTAGACTCAATTCCGTGTAAATAAAGATTCATCAAAGCTAGCCGACGTGGACGGGCTACTAATTCTTGTCCAAAATAAGTGTTATTTTTAATTCGTCGCGCTGTTTCACGCTCTAACGCGCCGCCTTTGGTTAGTTCAATCAACCATTCATAGGCTGCAACTAGAAAACCACCTGTCCCACAAGCAGGATCGCAAATGCTAAAATCCTTATGAACACGTGGATCAGGCTTGACACACCTAACAATTGATTGA